>JAYURJ010000024.1:0-6375 GCA_043756275.1 Betaproteobacteria bacterium
TTGGTGGTGCCCTGTGTGACGACAACAGTTTTGCCCTTCAAGTCTTTGTAGGATTTGATTTTGGCCGTTTTCTTTACCACCAGTTTGGTGCCAGTCACAAAAGTTACTGGCGCAAACGCCACCTGTTTTTGACGGGTCAGGTTATTGGTGGTTGAGCCGCATTCCATATCGATGGTGCCGTTGGACATCAACGGGATGCGTGTCTGCGATGTCACCGGATTGGTCTTGACCATCAAGGTCGGCATCATCAATTCTTTTTTGACTTCCTCGACAATGGCCATGCAAAGGTCGATCGAGTAACCGATCGGTTGCTGTTTGTCGTCAAGGTAGGAAAACGGAATCGAGGTTTCACGAACGCCGAGTGTGATGATGCCGGATTCCTTGATTTTTTTCAGTGTGCCGGTCAATTCCTGCGCAACAACGGGAATGGTCAGGAAGGCCGATGCCAGCAAACCGACCGTCAATGTTGAGAGTGTAGAAAACTTCATGGGTTGCTCCTGTGAGTGTCTGTTGAAACTGAGTGATTTTTTTTTCGGACAATAACTACTCGCTGATATTACGCTTTTACTCCATTTTCAGTTTATCGCATCTATTGTCGGCACGCTAGCCGAAGCCGATTAGCGGGTGCGATTTAAAGTGATGTGGCACTTAGCTCCTCCCTTTGTAAAGGGAGGTTGGGAGGGATTTACGGTGCCAAGAATTGAACATTCCGTCGTGCGGCCAGCGAAAATCCCCCTCAATCCCCCTTTTCCAAAGGGGGAAGCACACATGTACGCGCAGCCACATCAGTTTGAATCGCACCCCCGATTAGCAGTGCGGCAGCGATCTGCCGGCCCTCGTTCATCAGCACGTTGTAGGTTCGGCATGCGGCTGGCGTGTCCATCACCTCAACGCCGATTCGGGCGGCTAGCGAAGGCGGCCATGATGCGGCGCTCTGGGAGCGAAACACGGGTGAACAAGGTGGCCATGTGAATGCCGTTGAGCGGCCCCACACCATCACTGGTCTGGAGTTAATCTACCAAAGCGTGGCGTTCGGCTTACCGTGCGACGACCTCGATCCTGCGCCGTTCAACCTGCTCGACGCGGTCGGCCTAGCCAGTTTCGCCAATCAGCGCGCCGACGCGCTGTCAGGCGGGCAGCGTCAGCGACTGGGAATTGCCCGCGCGGTCATGCAACATCCGGAAATTTTTGTTGGCCGATGCCTGAAATGCCCGCCAACTGGCGTTTTACGGATAGAGACGACGGCGGGAAAACGCTCAACTACAGGTTCGTTTTCCGTACCAGCTTCACAAACGCCGGATCAGCCTCGCCGAGCGTTGACGTTTTACCGACAACGCGTCCCTCAGCGTCAAGCAAAATAATCACGCTGCTGTGATTGAATTCGCCGCTCGGTAATTGCCGATACTGGATGCCGAGCATGGCGGCGAGTTTCCGCACGTTGCGCGCATCGGTGCGCGCCAGTGTCCACAATTTGGAATCAATGCGGCGCTCCTCAGCCATCGCCGCGAGTGTTGCCACATCGTCGCGCGCCGGATCGAAACTCACCATCAGCACCGGCACGGGTGTGCGTTGCGAGCCGAGATTTTCCTCGGTGCGTTTCAGCGCTTCGACAATGCGCGGACAAACGAACTGGCAGGAGGTGTAGAACATCGTGATCATGACAGGCTTGCCGCGCCAGTCCGCCAGCGTCGAGGTGTTGCCGCGCTGATCGGTGAACGGCAGCGATAGTTGATAAACCGAATTCGCCGGCAATGGCGCCGCGTTCGACGTCGCCGCCCAGCTTGGTATGAATGACGTCAACGCGACCAGTGCGGCTGCCAAGATGCAGAGCCCAATTGCATAGCGCTGCCCACGCATGATCATCATTTTTTCTCCGTCAACAAAGGCCGCACACAGCGAAAGCCAAGATTATTTGTGGTCGAGGTTGCGGCGAGCGAGGACAGCAGCGCGATGCGCATCAACACCGCATAGTTATCGCGATCTTTCAAACTGATTGCGCCCGCACCGCAGAATTGCAATTTGTCCGGGTCGCCCTGATTGCGGCTGTCGGCGCTGACCAGCAAGGCGTTAAAGTCGTCCACCCATTCCCAAACCAGACCGTGCATGTTGCGCACGCCGTAAGCATTCATCTCGCCGCCGACCCCAGCCAGGGGCGCTCCGGAGGAATGCGAATACCACGACAGAATCCGCGCCCGCCACGCCGGATCGCTGCGCGCATCGAACACCTTCTCGTCGGCTGCGGCGACGTATTCCCACTCCAGCCATGTCGGCAGTCTCGCTTGCTCACTTTCGCAAAACGCCTGTGCCGCAAACCAGCTTACGCTGGTGACGGGCTGGTTGGCGTTCACACCGATGCCCAACGCGAGCGGACTGCGCCAAGCGTGAAGGTAAGTACCATCGGCGAAGCTCAACGGTGCGCGACCGCGTTGCCAGTCGCGATGGGCTTTAACGAATACCAGATACTCGTCGTTGGTGACCGGCATTGCGCGAACGGCGAACGCGGGGATGAGCGTGGGGCTAATGTCGGCGTCACTGGCGAGCACGCTCGCGAGTTTGCCGGGTGGAATGACCACATATTCAGCGGCGCGAGCCTCTGCTGTCGTGGCCAGCAACGCTGCGATGGCAATCAATATTTCCACTATTCGCAAAACTGCTTCCCCTCTTCCAACCTGTCGGCTGTGCCGAGCACACCGGTAAAACATCAATGCTCAGCCTTCTGCGCCGCCACCGGCTGCGCGCGCACTTTCTTCACGTCTTCCGTGGTGATGCGCCCGCCAGGATTACCCCAGGTGTTCAACACGTAGGTGAGAATATTGGCAATGCCATCGTCGTTCAATTGATTCATCGGCGGCATCACGGAATCGTAGTCTTTGCCATTGACGGTGATCTTGCCGGTCAAGCCATGTAACACCGTGGAGATCATGCGCTTCACATCCTTGGCGATGTAATCCGATTTGGCCAGCGGCGGAAATACCCCCGGCAGACCTTCGCCATTTGCCTGATGGCATACCGAGCAGGTTCCCGTAAACAGCACCTTGCCCGCATCGACCTGCTCTTGCTGGGTGAGCGTGCCGGAAGCGGCGGCTTTGCTCGCCGTGGTGACAGCGGCAAGATTGGGCTCTGCACGATCGCCAAGATAGACCGAATCGACTTCCTTGCCGGAATAGATCGCCTTGTTCTCAGGGCCATCCACTTTCATGATCGCCAGCGCGCCTTTGTTGAACGCGCGGAAAATCGAGTGGTCCACCAGCACATAGCTGCCCGGCACTTCGGTATGGAATTCAACGATGGCCGCACCACCGGCAGGGATCAGGGTGGTCTGCACATTGCGCTGAACGTTGCTGCCACCTTCATAGCGAACCTTGTCGAAAATTTCGCCGATCACATGAAAGCTCGAGACCAGATTCGGCCCACCGTTGCCGACGAACATGCGGACGTTTTGATTGGTCTTGACCTTGAGTGCCTTGTCGCCCGTCAATGAGCCTTCAGCACCATTGAAAAGCACATACGTGGGTCGCTCGTCGATGGCTTTTTCCATATCGAACGGCTGCAGACCTTTTTCACGATATTTTCCGGTGGTGTAGAAATCACCCTGCATGACATAGAACTCGTGATCCACCTTCGGCAAGCCGCCGGGTGGCTCGACCAGAATCAAACCGTACATGCCGTTGGCCACATGCATGCCGACTGGCGCGGTCGCGCAGTGATAAACGTAAATGCCTTCGTTGAGTGCTTTGAAGCTAAATTGCGAACGATGGCCCGGTGCTGTGAAGCTCGACGTCGCACCGCCGCCCGGTCCGGTCACGCCGTGCAAGTCAATGTTGTGCGGCATTTTGCTGCTCGGATGATTCTTGAGATGAAACTCAACCGTGTCGCCCTGACGCACGCGGATAAAACTGCCCGGTACGGTACCGCCGAATGTCCAGAAGGTGTACGAGACGCCCTCCGAAATCGGCATGTCCTTTTCGATCACCTCCAGCTCAACGATAACTTTCGCCGGATAGTTGCGACCGGTCGGCGGCGGCACGTTGGGGGGACTGGTGAGAATCGCCTTTATCGGCTTGCCGCGCGGTGGGCCAAGATCGCCGGCCATTTTGCTTGAGGCAGCGCTCGCAGACTCGACCGCGATCAGCGATCCCATGATCAGCATTACCAGCGCAGCAAACGTTGCGCCAAGAGGCGTCATTGTTATTTTCATTGCAGGCTCCAAAGTTTTTGTTTGGCGTACGTCAAAGTACATGCAATGTTGATTTGATCCGATCCGCTATCCGCTGATTTGATCCACATCAAATGGCGCGAATTTAGCCTCCATTTGTCCTACGCGCAGACCAAGAAAAACGGTCAGCAAAACCGCGACGGGAATGGCATCATAAAATAGTAAGACTCCAGCGCCGGCGCGGATTTCAGGCCGTTTTAGCCTGTAAAGGCGCGTCAAATGGCGATTTACGACTGTTTGTCCTATGCGAATCGTGCCGTGATGCCGCTACCCGCGTAACACGTGCTGGCGTCCATTCTCAGGAAGAAGATTCTGCTGACAATGACAGCTCAATTCGGCTCGCTAATCGGGTAACGGTGGCGTGGCGATTGGCGGGCTCGGCGAAAATTTTGTTTGCGTTTGCGTCTGCGGCGCCGGCATATCGGCGAACGTGACCGGATCGCGGTGCGTGCGATCCACCGAAAAATTGAACACGTCGAAGCGATTGTAACCGCCGACGACATCATGGAATTGTTTCGGCTCGACGCACTTGGCTACGTCGATGTCGGCATAAAGAATGCCCTCTTCATCGCGTTTGATGTCGCTGATGGGCATCCCATCGGGCCCCAGAATGATCGAGACGCTGCGTGGCGTATTGTCAAGAATGGCCGCCACCCGGGCATCGCCCTGCGCAATGGCATCGCGGGTGTTTTTGTCCCAAAACGCGGAGGCCACGATGTTGAATACTTTCCCCTCGAAAGAGTGAGCGCCGGCACGAATGCGAATCGCCGATTCGATATCGTATGCGCCCGCCTCACCGGGCGGCCTGGTCGGCCAGATCGGCGGATAAGATGAAATATGCACCTGCTCACCCTGGGCGATCAAGGCGTAGCGGGCGAGTGGGTTGGTATTTTCGCCGCAAATGAGCATACCGATACGGCCAATGGCGGTGTCCGTCACCCGCAAACCACGCGCGTCCCCGGGTGCCCACACCAATTTCTCATAAAAGGTGGGCACCAGCTTACGGTGATGATTAAGAATACAACCATCGTCGCCGATCAGGATGTTGCTGTTCCAGACGCAGCCGAGGCTTGCCTCGGTGCCTTCGTTGAAACCGATTGAAACGAACACCTGATGGGTGCGCGCGGCCACGGCCAACTGCTCGATTTCCGGCCCTGGCACGCGAATGGCTGCCTGCATCAGCTGGCGAAAAAAATCGTGGTTCTCGATTGGCGCGCGCACTGCGCACCAAATCGGAAAAGCCGGGATGAAGGTTTCGGGGAATGCAATCAGGCTGGCACCATTCAGGGCAGCTTCTTTAATGAGCGCACAGGCTTTGTCGACCGAGGCTTGGCTGTCCATAAAAACGGGTGCTACGTGCATCGCAGCGGCTTTGAATTTAGGTAATGCGGTTTTCATGTCGGCCAGTCCTGTGGTGATATTCCGATCGCTCGTGATCCCAATATTGTTCGCAGTGGCCATGATGGCCACCGTGATTATTTCGATCAAAAAAAATTGGAATTACGCTGGCATCTTCGACAGGTCATGACGCACCGGCAAATTTTTCACGAGTTCTTCCTTGGCAATTTTCTTCTTGACCTCGTAGCGGCCCGACTCGATGCGGCTGATGTAACAATCGATGATGCCGCAGTGGTCTTCCTTGCGCAGCAGCTTGTCGCCCTGCGGATGGCCGAGCGAATTCTTCATTTGCAGACCCTCAAGCGCGCGGATCACGCCCTCGGTGTCCTTGCGCGTTTTATAGCCCGAGGTCTCGATCGCGGCCTTGAGTGCGAACAAGTTCTCCCACGATTGCCACGCATGACTCTTCGCCATGACGCGCTTGCTGTTGCTTTCGCGCGCGTCAATGTCGTCGATTTCCATGATCTTGTTGTGCTCTTTGTGAAACGCGTCGTCCTTGTATTTCAAGACTCTGGGGAAATTCTCAATGATGTAGACGCCTTCAGCTGCGCCTTCGATGTCGGCCGGCGCGATCGCCTCCAGCGTGCCATTCACGGAGTACATTTTCATTTTCTTGCCGATCCCCATCGAGCTCGATTGGGTGTAGAACGCCACCGACATGGAACCAAAGAAAATCGAAAACACCACTTGCGTTTCGCCAGGAATCTGCGTGAGGTACGGCACGAAATCCTTTGCATCGAGCGGCACCGGAATGTTGCCGA
>JAYURJ010000025.1:0-19954 GCA_043756275.1 Betaproteobacteria bacterium
CTAGGCAAACACTGGGATAAATTTGACGGTTTCGTGCATGCCATTGCTTTTGCACCGCGCGAGGCACTGGCTGGCGAATTTATCGATGGATTAAGCCGCGAGGCTTTTCGCATCGCGCATGACATCAGTGCTTACAGTTTCCCGGCCATGGCCAGGGCCGCGTTGCCGATGATGGAAGGTCGCAACGCCGCACTGCTGACCCTGAGTTATCTCGGCGCAGTAAGCACCATGCCGCACTATAACGTGATGGGGCTGGCCAAGGCCAGCCTGGAAGCCAGCGTGCGCTATCTGGCGATGAACCTGGGTAATCGTGGCATCCGCGTCAATGCCATTTCTGCCGGCCCGATCAAAACTCTGGCCGCCGCCGGCATTGCCGACTTCGGAAAATTGCTAAGCTACAACGAAAAGAACGCGCCGCTGAAGCGCAATGTGACCACAGAGGAAGTGGGCAATGCCGCTGCCTTTCTGTGCAGCGACCTGGCCAGCGGCATCACCGGCGAAATCACCTATGTCGATGGCGGTTTCAACACCACGTCACTGGGCCTCACTGATTTTTAGAGGCACCCTAGAGGCAACCAACTCATAAAAAACGCCACCGCAAGGTGGCGTTTTTATTTGGCGGAGAAGGCTTGCTGAGAACCCGCTTCGGGTTCGACTAAGCGAAGCGCGGTCGCGCAGCGATGGCAGGATCGGCCTAAGCCGAGACTGACACAATCCCGCTCGGTGCAAATTCTAGGGAACCTCTGACCGCCCGAATCGAGCATGACTTTTTGGCGCGATACTTGGTTATCGCGCCAAAATGGCGCGTACTTTGACAAATCGCGCCAATAAAGCTATCTTATTGGCGCGTATAAGCCCATTACGCGCCAATAAAGGGTGATCCATGCCAAAAAAACTTTCCGAAGATTTGACCGAACGGATTGAAGCCGAGATTGCCCGGCACCCGGATGGCGTCGGCATCGACGATCTGCAAACCGGACTGGATGACATCGTCAGTCGCCGCAGCTTGCAACGTCGTCTGGCTTCGCTTGTGGCGCAGCAGCGCATTCGTGCCGAGGGCGAAGGACGAGCGTTCAAATATCGCGGACGTACAGGCGATGTAACCATTGCACTGCAAGGCGTATCCACCACGGTGTCCGTTGGGCAAGTTGCGGCGGAAGCCTATGTTCCTACGTCAACCGAAGGCGAGGATATCAAGGCCTATGTCCGTCAACCCATTCAAGGCAGGAAGCCCGTGGGATATAACCGGGATTTGCTGGAGACGTATCGCCCCAACGACACTCGCTACCTCCCCCTGGAAATTCGCGAGCACTTGCACAACATAGGACGCACCCCCAACGGCGAGCGGCCTGCAGGCACCTATGCGCGCGATATTCTGGGACGCCTGCTGATCGACCTGTCATGGGCATCGAGCCGACTCGAAGGCAACACCTACACCAGGCTCGACACGCAGAATCTCATCGAACTCGGCCAGACAGCGGCAGGCAAGGATCGCCGCGATGCGCAGATGATCCTGAATCACAAGGCCGCCATTGAGTTGCTGGTCGAGCAGGCCGAAGACATCGGCTTTAATAGCTTCACCTTCTTCAACCTGCACGCCCTGCTGTCGGAAAACCTGCTCGCCGATCAGGGTGAAAGCGGGCGACTGCGTCAACGCATCGTCGAGGTCAGCGGCACCGTGTTTCACCCGTTGGGCATCCCGCAGCAGATCGATGACTATTTCCAGATGATCCTGAACAAGGCCGACGCGATCACCGATCCGTTCGAGCAAGCCTTTTTCATCATGGTTCACATCCCCTACCTGCAGCCGTTTGTAGATGTAAACAAGCGTGTATCGCGCCTGGCCGCCAACATCCCGCTCATTCGGCACAATCTCTGCCCGCTATCCTTTATCGACGTGCCCGAACGAGCCTATGTCGAAGGCACTCTCGGCATCTATGAGCTCAAGCGCGTCGATCTCCTGCGCGACGTGTTCGTCTGGGCCTACGAGCGTTCTTGCCAGCGCTACATGGCTATCCGCGAAACCGTCGCCGAACCCGATCCCATGCGCCTGCGCTACCGCGAGGCGCTGATTACCGTCGTGAGCGAGATTGTGCGCGGGATGAAATCTCCTCATGCGGATGCAGTGCGCACCTTGGCGGCGACGCTGGTGCCGCGAGAAGATCTGGCGCAAATCACCGAACTGACACTCGCCGATCTGCTTAATCTGCACGAAGGCAACGTTAGCCGATACCGGCTGCGTTTGTCGGAGTACCGTGCGTGGCAGGCGATTCAGCGGGCGGGGATAAGGCAATGACCGGTGCAAATTGACATCCGGCTAGCAAGCAAAGCGCGGCCGCGCAGCGATGGCAGGATCAGCCTAAGCCGAGGCTGACACAATCGCGCTCGGTAGCAAACTCTATAATTGGCGCGCTTTTTCAGACATTTTCTGGCTGCGATGCCCGCCAAATGGCGTTCTACATAAATTAGCGCTCGGCCTCCGCCGGGGCGACAGTCGTGAATAATCACGTGGGGCCCGATGAGAGTCGCCGAGTAACGCAGAAATGACAGGGGCTTTCCGCGAGGACTGTCTGAGGGGGAGCACCGCACAGAACCGTTTGCGTGATGCATCCACGAGCCCGAGTTCCGCAGCGGCCTGTCGTTTCGAGTAACGCAGGGAACCCCGCGTTCTTTGCCGGGCGACGAACCTCGGGTCGCCTTTCTTTGCTTACTTTCTTTGGCGAAGCAAAGAAAGTGAGTAGCCGCCGGGCTACCCCCGGCATCGCTCTTTGAAGACGACGCCCCCCGATTACGCACACTCATTCAGACTAATGCGGTTTTCATACTAAAAGGCGTTCAACCCTTCATTGGCGCTTCGCGAAATGCACGACGAATCTCCAAATACTCGAGTTCTTTTTCTAACTCCGCAATTTTTCTCTCAAAAGGCAAGAATTTTTCATTTGCTCGCTCATATTGTTCATCGAAAGTATTACTGATCTTTCGCGCCACAAATCCGGCAACCAATATTGCAATGAACGCAACGCCAATCATTGAACGCTTCGGATCAAGGACCAGCAGAGCAGAAAGCCAGAAGAACCAACCAATAGGCGCGGGCAAATACGCAAACACAAAAACAAACACTACGAAGGGCAGCTCTTTTCTTATCGGGCGTTCACCAGCTTCCTGCATATATTTTCTCTGCTCTGAAATCTCATCTTCTATCCGCACTTTCTCGGAATTCAAGTCTGTGATTGTTGCCACGCCTTTCATTTTTGACCCTCCCAATCAAATCGGAAGCAACGATTCACGTCCAATTACTTCCCCAACAGTCAAACCATCGGCAACTTCAACCCCATCTCTCCCGCACACTCCACCGCCACCTCATACCCCGCATCCGCATGCCGCATCACCCCCGTCCCCGGATCATTCCACAACACCCGCTCAATCCGCTTGGCTGCCGCATCCGTCCCATCACAAACGATCACCACGCCCGAGTGCTGCGAAAACCCCATCCCCACACCGCCGCCGTGATGCAACGACACCCACGTCGCCCCACCCGCCGTGTTCAATAACGCATTGAGCAACGGCCAATCCGAAACCGCATCCGATCCATCGCGCATGCTCTCCGTTTCACGATTCGGTGACGCCACAGAACCTGAATCCAGATGATCGCGCCCGATCACCACCGGGGCTTTCAACTCACCCGACTTCACCATCTCGTTAAACGCCAGCCCAAGGCGATGACGCTGCCCCAACCCCACCCAGCAGATGCGCGCGGGCAGCCCCTGAAACGAAATACGCTCGCGCGCCATGTCGAGCCAATTGTGCAAATGCGCGTCATCGGGAATCAGCTCTTTGACTTTCGCATCCGTCTTGTAAATATCCTCCGGGTCGCCCGACAGCGCGACCCAGCGGAAGGGCCCGATACCGCGACAAAACAGCGGGCGAATATAGGCGGGGACAAAGCCGGGGAAATCAAAAGCTTTCGCTACACCTTCATCTTTGGCGACTTGCCGGATGTTGTTACCGTAGTCGAGCGTCGGAATACCTATCTCATGCAATGCGAGCATCGCACGCACGTGCACGGCCATCGATTTCTTTGCTTCAACGATGACTTGGTTGGGATCAGACGCGCGCAAGGCAATTGCTTTTTCCAAACTCCAGCCAATCGGTAAATAGCCATTCAATGGGTCATGCGCGGAGGTCTGGTCGGTCACCACATCCGGTCGCGCTTTTGCGTCGCCCGCCTTCACGCGCGTGGCGATCTCTGGAAATATTTCTGCCGCGTTGCCGAGCAAGCCCACCGAAATCGCACGGCCTTCCTGATGCGCGGTAGCAATGATACTTAACGCCTCATCGAGCGACTTGGCTTTGGCATCAACGTAGCGGGTACGCAGACGCATATCGATGCGGCTTTCATCGCATTCCACCGCCAGCATCGACGCGCCCGCCATGGTCGCGGCGAGTGGCTGTGCACCGCCCATGCCACCGAGTCCACCGGTGAGAATCCACTTGCCTTTCAGATTCCCGCCAAAATGCTGACGCCCCACCTCGACAAACGTCTCATACGTTCCCTGCACGATGCCTTGGGAGCCGATGTAGATCCACGAGCCTGCCGTCATCTGGCCGTACATCATCAGGCCCTTTTGATCGAGCTCGTGAAAATGCTCCCACGTTGCCCAGTGCGGTACCAAATTTGAGTTCGCCAGCAGCACGCGTGGCGCGTCTTCGTGTGTGCGAAATACGCCGACCGGTTTGCCTGATTGAATGAGCAGGGTTTCGTCCGGTTCCAGTTTCTTCAGCGATGCCAAAATCGCGTCATAGCAAGCCCAATCGCGCGCGGCTCGGCCGATGCCGCCATAGACCACCAGATCCTCGGGCCGCTCTGCCACATCCGGATCGAGGTTGTTCTGGATCATCCGGTAGGCGGCTTCGATGAGCCAGTTCTTGCAGGTGATTGCGGTGCCACGCGGGGCGCGTATGACGCGCGACGGATCGTGGCGCAGATTGGCGGGCGGCAGTACTGAATGAGACGACATGGCGACCTCAGCGATTACAGCAGTTTGCCAATGACAGGACCGGCGATACAGCCCCAGACGACCAGAACGATGACGCAACTGAGAAAAACGGCGGCACTGCCCAAATCCTTGGCTCGTTTGGAAAGATCGTGGTTATCAAGACTCACCCGATCCACAACCGCCTCGACGGCCGAATTAAGCAACTCCACCACAAGCACCAGCAGCAGCGTGGCGATCAGCATTGCCCGCTCGGTAAGCGTTAATGGCAGCAGGATGGCGAACGGAAAAAGGATGACCGCCAGAAACAATTCCTGGCGAAAAGCATGCTCGTGTTTGATCGCGGCTGAAAAGCCTGCGATTGAATAGAAAAATGCACGCCAGATGCGCACCAATCCACTTTTGCTTTTGTATGGGGCTTCCAATTTTTCCTCGGCAATCGCAACGTTTTCAGAACGCAATTCTAACAAGCATCCTTTCCGTCCGTTCCCATTGCTGTGTGAGTCCTGATGCCATGCTGCCGCTATAATGAGTCATCCTTCATCCACGCACCGGAATCCGCTGACCATGCCGCGCCCGACCACCACCACCGCGTGGCAATCTCTTTCCAAACTCGCAGCAGCGCGTGACACCGAATCAAAAACGCCATCAACGCTGACGTTGGAGGCGTGCGGAATTTACGCGGATTTTTCCCGCCAGCATCTGCCAACTGCGGTGTTTGATTCACTCCTGACGCTGGCAAATCAACAAGCGCTGTTGGCTGCCCGCAAAGCCCAATTCAGCGGCGAAACTATCAATCGCACCGAACACCAGCCTGTACTTCATACGGCGTTGCGGTCAAAGAGCGCGTTGATAGTTGACGGTATCGACATCAATGCGCTGGTGCAGCGCCAGCTTGAGAAGATGCGGGGGTTTGTCGATGGCATCCGCAGCGGCCGCATCCGCAGTATCACCGAGCAGGCATTCACCGATGTGGTCAGCATCGGGATCGGCGGCTCTTCGCTGGGCCCACGATTGGCATGCGCTGCATTGACGCGTTTTGCTGACGGGCCGCGCGTGCATTTTGTGTCAAATATTGACGGCGCACATTTGGAAGACACCCTTGCCACACTAAATCCGGCGACCACACTTTTTCTGGTGATGTCGAAAACTTTTTCGACCGATGAAACCATGACCAACGCGCAAACGGCGCAGCGTTGGCTGGATGCAAAATTGGGCAATATTGGGAGCGGCGCAGCGGGAAAAAGCGCATCTGCATCGCACTTTGTCGCCATCACGGCAAAACCGGCTGAGGCGAAGCGCCAGGGCTATTCGGAAGACCGTATTTTTGAATTCTGGCCCTGGGTAGGTGGCCGATTTTCACTGTGGTCCACGGTCGGCATGCCGGTGGCGTTGTCTGTTGGCATGGAACACTTTGAAGAAATGCTCGCCGGTGCGCACGCAATGGACGAACACTTTTGTGCCGCGCTGCTTGCTGAAAACCTGCCGGTGCTACTGGCGTTGGTCGGTGTGTGGAACCGCAATTTTCTTAATATCGCCGACCATGCACTACTGCCGTATGCGCATCGTCTGGGATTGTTGCCCAAATACGCGCAGCAACTTGAAATGGAATCAAACGGCAAGAGCGTTGACCTCGATGGCAACCGGATCGACTACGCGACCTGTCCGGTCATCTTTGGCGACGCCGGTACCGACGGCCAGCATTCATTTCACCAATTGCTGCATCAGGGCAGCGATGTCATTTCGTCGGACATTATTTTGGTTGCCCGTGATGAAAGCAAACTTGTTGAGCATCACAAGAAGCTGCTTGCCAACGGCATCGCACAGGCCGATGCACTTTGGTTTGGGCGCGGGATTGATGTCGCTCTCAAGCCGTATCGAGTTCATCAAGGCGGACGTCCGGTGACCTTGCTGGTGCTGCCGGAACTGAATGCTTACTTCCTCGGCGCGCTGATTGCGATGTATGAACACAAGGTATTTGTGCAGGGCGTGATTTGGAATATCAACTCTTACGACCAATGGGGCGTCGAACTGGGCAAGGTCATTGCCACGTCGCTGTTGCCGCTTTTCACGTCTACGGTGGATCAGTCCAGCAAGTCTGGCGTGCCGGCACACTTGACGGCAATAACATCGGCAATAGAACGTATGCGAAACGACGATTCAACGGCATAATATTTCATCATGTCCCCATTCGAGCAATTACTAAAAGCGCTGGACGAGCCGGTATTTGAAATGGATACGGCGGGCGTCGTCATTTACGCGACTGCCGCACTGAGCGCATGGACAGATCGCGATACTGGGTATGTCTTTGTAGATTCGCTGAGTGCTGCTGATCGTCCTCGATTTCAGCAGACGTTTCAGCGAATTATTGACGGCAAAACAGCCAGCACACAATTGGAAATCGCGCTTGTCGACGTCGATGGGTCTGAGCGACCGATTGAGCTTAAACTCGCGGCGAGCAAGTGCGAAGGCGGCAAAGCGACGACCGTCGTGGGCTGGTTGCGCGACCTCAGTATGGAAAAGGCCCGCGAAGCTGCCGCCAACGTGCAGGGCACGCACCTGCTCGATCTCGTCGAGGGCATTTCGGATGCATGTGTCGTCGAAAACGCGGACGGGTCGGTGGAAATGGTCAACGCCGCGTTTTGCGAATTGTTCAGCGTAAAGGCGGCGACCCAGTCTCTCATCGGCACCCCTTGTGCAGAGCTTTTCACTCTCGCCTCAAACGTGACGAGCAGCAAAGTCGCGCCGATTTACTTTCCGTTGGACTCAGTCACTGCCGACGAATTTGAGTTCACGTTTACCGATAAGCGCCGCGCAATACAGCATTCGATACCGGTAGCCGGCGAAGCTGGCGTCGCAGGACGCTTGCACATTTTTCGTGCGCTGGACGTAAAAGCCAAGGCCCCGGCAAGTTTGTCCGCAATGTCGGCCACCGATGCTGCACAACTGCAACTTATCGAGAAAATTGCCCACGATCTGGCCACCACGGTGGAAGGTGCTGGCAGCGCGATTTATCGTGCTGAGCAACTGGAACTGCCAGGACAAGTGCTAAACCATTTTCGGCGCGTGGAAATGTCGGCGCAATCGGCGTTTGCGTCCATTGCCGGTCTGTTGGATTTTTCAAAGATTGAGACCAGTGAGATCGCCCTCGAATCCGCTGAATTTCATCTGCGCGAAGGCGTGGCCAGCATGCTGGAGCGAATCGTGCCGGGCGCCGAGGAGCGCGCGGTGCAGCTCAAATTGCGCGTCGAGCAGGATGTGCCTGAGCACTTGATCGGCGATGGCGCGCGCATGATGCTGTGCCTGCGCAATCTGCTCGAATGCGCCATGCCGCCGCTGCTTGATCGCGTGGCCGGTACCGAAGTCTCGCTCCTTATCGAGCCTGAATATTCTGCCGAAAACCTGATTCATATCAGCTTCAGCGTGGTGCAATCGATTCCCAAGGGGGCCACACGCCCGAAGTCAATCAATCCAGCCGCGATGATGCAACTTTCGCTCGCCCGCCAGATTGTTCGGGCGATGCACGGCAACGCCACCGGCAAAGCCGGCGGCAAGATCGATGTCAAGGAGCGTAAAGAAACCACGACATGGCAGTTCACTGCTGCATTCCCCTATCGTGTCGTCAAGGATCCGCGTACCCGCCCTACGTTTGTGACTCTCACGGGGATGCATGTGATGATCGTGAGTAGCGACCTTGAGCAACGCAAACAGCTTTCGGAACTCGCGCGCAGCTGGCGCATGTTGCCGCACGAGGCCGATGACGCGGCGATGGCACTGCATCTTTTGCAGCGTGTGGCCGATGAGGAAGGCACTATTCCGCTGGTAATCACCGCCAATCAATTGCCGGTACAAGATGGCTTCCTGCTCGCGTTTCGGATCAAACACAATATCAAGCTCAAGAAAACCGCCGTGGTGATGCTGGCCAAAACTGGCAAGCCGGGCGACGCGATTGCCTGCCGTGAAAGTGGCATCAGCGCATACCTGCGCCAGCCAATCGGTGCCAACCGACTCATCGAAGCACTCTCTGCGGTGATGGGTGCGCAAGATGACGACAGCGAATCCACGTCAACACTGATTACGCGTCATTCATTGCGCGAAGCCAAAGCTGGAACGGTATTGGTCATTGATGCCAATCGCGAGCACGCGATGGCGGCAGCGATGGCGCTGAAAAAAGTAGGTTATCGGATCAGCACGGCCGACAGCGCCACCGTGGCGCATATCGAAATGGATCAGGATACTTACGACATCATCATTATCGACCCTACCACGCCCGGCTTTGCCGAAATGGGCATCGAATCCATCGCCGACGCCCTGCACGAGAAGTTACCGGCGAAATCGCCCGGCATCCCGATCTTGCTGGCGCTGGAAGAAGATATGTCGTCGGTGGAGTATGGATATAGCGGAACAGTGGTTAAGCCATATGACAAAGAGGAATTGGTCGCGCAGGTGGCAAAACACATGCCGCAAAAAGTTGCCGCCTAAATCATGATCAGCCACGCACTGCGCGGTGCCGCACTCACTTTTCGGGGCGACCCATTCCTTGTCGGGCGCGATGCCGCGATGCACTACGAATCTGATGCACTCGTCGTGCTACGGGATGGCCACATCAAGGCATTCGGCCCGTATGACGCGCTAAAGAATTCGTTGCCACCCGACACACCGATCACCTCTTACACCGATGCCCTGATCTTGCCTGGCTTCATCGATCTGCACGTGCACTATCCGCAAACGCAGATCATTGGCGCCTATGGCAAACAACTGATCGACTGGCTAAACCGCTATACCTTTCCGGCTGAGCAACAGTTCGCCGACATCGACCACGCGCGTGAAGTGTCGAAGCTGTTCCTCGATGAATGTTTGCGCGTGGGCACCACGACCGCGATGGTCTACGGCACTGTGCATGCGCATTCGGTGGATGTATTTTTCACCGAAGCCGAGCAACGTGGGCTGCGCATGATCGCAGGCAAAGTGATGATGGATCGACACGCGCCCACTGCACTTCTCGATACTGCGCAAACCGGTTACGACCAATCCAAAGCGTTGATTGAAAAATGGCACGGCGTGGGACGGCTGGGTTACGCAATCACCCCCCGATTCGCGCCAACTTCATCGCCAGCGCAACTCGAGGCAGCAGGCGTGCTATGGCGGGAATTCCCGCAAACGCATATGCAAACGCATATTTCGGAAAACACCGATGAAGTCGCGTGGGTGCGCGAACTGTTTCCTGATCGCGCCAGTTATCTGGATGTTTACGATCACTACGATCTGGTCGGCAAGCGGGCCGTATTTGGCCATGGCATTCATCTGGAAGAAGCAGAATGGCAACGCTTGCATGAGGCAGGTGCAGCAGTAGCGCATTGCCCAACCTCGAATGAATTTCTCGGTAGCGGATTATTCCGCTTTGATAACGCCAAGAAAATGCACCGCCCAGTTCGGGTTGGACTCGGCACCGACGTTGGCGCTGGCACCTGCCTTTCACCGTTGCGCACGATGGGCGAGGCCTACAAAATCGGCGAGCTTTGTGGCAATTCGCTGTGCGCGGCTGATGCGTATTTTCTGGCCACACGTGGCGCGGCAGAGTCGTTACACCTTGAAGATAAAATTGGCTCCATCGCGCCCGGTATGGAAGCTGATTTGGTCGTACTCGATCTCAAATCCACACCGCTGATCGAGTTCCGGATGAAATTCTGCAAATCGATTGATGAAGTGCTGGCAGTGCAGATGACGATGGCCGATGATCGGGCCACGCGTGCCGTTTACATCGCGGGCAAGCTGGCGTTTGAGCGCGGAGCACACCCTCCCACAGGGCACATGAACGCAGGCCCTGACGGTTAAGAGCGAAGCGCACGCGCTGGTATTGGAGAAATCAGACCAGCAACGCCTTGACAATCTCGGCAAATCCCGTGCCGCATCTGGATTGCGTGACATACGCAGGCTTCAATGCAATCACGTCCAGAAAATCCCTCACGTTTGCCACACCCACTGAATGCGGGAAATAGCCGAACATCGGCTCATCGTTTGGCGAGTCGCCGACAAAGACAAATTCATTCTTGTGCAGATCGAGATCGATAGCGAATCGTTCCTGCATGAATAGTTTTGTCGTCGAGAGTTTGTCGTAGCCGCCGAACCAACCGTTGACGTGAATGGAACTGATCTTTGCCGTGAGGCCTTCAGATTCCATGATCGTTTTGATGCGCACAATTTCCGCGCGCGCCAATGCTGGAACGTCTTCGCAAAAATCGATGGCGATATCGGCTTCGCGGTAATTTTGATCGGATGCGAGTGCGCTACCGGGGACTTCGCGAAGAATGCGATCCGCAATATGCGTTAATCGTTTGCGGTCGGCTTGGCGTTCTGTCGCTGATTTCACGAATCGCTGCGTGAGTTTTTTTCCGTCGCGGTCAAAGAAGAAATAAAACGCGCCGTTTTCGCCAACCACGCCATCCACCGGCCACATGCGCGCGATATGATCGCACCAACCAGCGGGACGACCGGTGATGGGCACGACGATGAGTCCGGCTGTCTTGAGTGCATCGACAGCGGCGTAGGCAGCAGCGGTGAGGTGCCCATCGGTGGTCAGCGTGTCGTCAATATCAAAAAGCACACCTCTAATACCGGCGCGGTCTTCAGGGCTAAACTCTGCCAGAGGCCGCATGGATGCTGGTTCTACGTGCATGGAATAGCCGAACCGGAAGAAGGTGTCTTCCCGGCGAAGGCCGGGATCCAATGTTCATCACGTCGACGACGCATGTAGCAAATTGGATCCCGGCCTTCGCCGGGAAGACAGTTTTTTCTATAGCCGCTCATTTCAGAAGCGCAGCAACCCGCGCTTCAATAAACGTCCCCGCCCGCTCCCGCTCAGCCGCATCCATGTGTAAACCACACTTGGAGCGACGCCACAAAATATCATCGGGCTTTCTCGCCCACTCTTCATTGATGCAGTAAACAATTTCACGCTCACTCAACAGCGTCGATCCGGCACCGAACAGCTCGCCCAGATCGGCCATCGAGCGCACATTTTTAAGTACGCGTTCGGTGAGCGAGCCGTGGCGTCGAACCAGACGGCTCAAATAATCGATGGGTAGTGCCGGAAATTTTTTCATCAACGCGTGCGTCACATCTTGCAGCGAATCAAGGTCACCGCCGGGCAGCGCTTCTGCACCAGTCCATCCCACCGAGAGCTGCGGATAGTACGGCCTCAATTCCTCAAGCGCGTGCTCGGCGAGGCGACGATAGGTCGTGATCTTTCCGCCGAAAATCGACAACAACGGCAGCTTGCCGTTCTGATGATCGGTCTTCAACACATAATCGCGCGTGATCTCGGAAGGATTGTCGGAACCGTCATCGTACAAAGGCCGCACGCCTGCATAGCTCCAGACCACATCGGCTTCGAGCAACGGTTTGGCAAGAAACCGATTGGCGGCGCGAATCAAATACCTAATCTCAGCCTTGGAGATTTGATGACCTTCGTCGACGGAGTCAACATTGACGTCGGTGGTACCGATCAGGCTGAATTTTTCCTCAAACGGAATAATAAACACGACGCGCTTATCGTCGTTTTGCAGGATGTATGCGTGCTGATGATCGTGCACGCGCGGCACAACGATATGGCTGCCTTTCACCAGTTTCGCAGTCGCGCTCATCGGCACCCGTAGGGCGTCATCCAGCAGATGCTTTACCCACGGCCCGGCTGCATTGACGATACCGCGCGCACTGACCGATGACTCCTCATTAGTATCCATATTGCGCAGCAGGATTTGCCAGGCATCGCCGCTGCGCTTGCCGCTCAGCACGCGGGTGCGGGTGCGCACTTCGGCGCCATGTGCTCGTGCAGAAACGGCATTGAGCACGGTGAGCCTTGCATCATCCACACGGGCATCGGAATAAAAAAATCCCCTGCGAATGATCGGCTTCAACCCCGCACTGTAATTAGGGTCGGGGAACATGACAGTGCGCGAGCCGGGCAATGAAATTTTTCCGCCGATGTGGTCGTACATAAAAAGACCCATTCGTATCATCCACGCCGGCCGCATATGTTTGTCGTGCGGCAGAATGAATTCAAGCGGATGAATGATGTGCGGCGCGATCTTCAGCAATATTTCGCGCTCCTGCAACGCCTCACGTACAAGACGGAATTCATATTGCTCAAGATAGCGAAGCCCACCATGGATCAGCTTTGAGCTCCAGGAGCTGGTCGCAGAGGCTAGATCGTCCTGTTCGACCAGCAATACATTTAAGCCGCGTCCTGCTGCGTCCCGTGCGATCCCGCAACCGTTGATACCGCCGCCGATAATGGCGAGATCGTAAACGTGATTGGTCATGCTGTCAGCTTCGGCAAACGGTGACGGAACTTATCCAGCCATAACAAGGAAAACGCTGATTTGGTGTCGGTAATTTCACCTGTACCGACCTTTTCAACCGCTTCATCAAGCGACATTGTGAAAACTTCCAGAAATTCACCTTCGTCGAGCTTGTGCCCCACATGCGTGAGCTGTCGGGCCACGTGTAGCTCAATGGCTTCGTTGGAGTAGCCGATACCGGCATGCAAGGTCGCAGCATGATGCCAGTGCGCAGCAGTGTGTCCGGTTTCTTCCAGCAGTTCGCGTCGCGCGGTCTCGGCATGCGGCTCACCAGCGTCAATTTTTCCTGCCGGCAATTCAATAAAATGTCGCCGTACCGGATAGCGGAATTGGTGCTCGAAAATCAAGGTGTCATCGTCAACGAAAGCGGCGATGATCACCGCCCCCGGATGCAACACGTACTCGCGCCACGATTCACTGCCGTCGGGAAGGCGCACCCGATCAAGGTCGACACGAATCATCTTCCCATCCAGCACGCGTTCACTGGTGATGGTGGTCTCGGTTAAATCAGAGAACTCAGAACGAGACCTGGATGGCATTCAGGCAGGCTGTCATCAGGGCACTTGGAAATATGCCCAGCACCAAAAGTGCAAACGCGTTGACGACCAACAAACCACGCATATCTGCTGTTGCAGCGATGGGTGATGTATCGGTCGGCCCATCGAAATACATGACCTTGATGAGGCGGAGATAGTAGAACGCGCCGATCACGCTCATCAACACTGCGAACACCACCAACCAAGTGTAACCCGCGTTGAGCGCGCCCTCAAGTACGGCAAGCTTCGCCCAGAAACCCAGAAATGGCGGGATGCCGGCCATAGAGAAAACAATGAACAACATCATTAACGCGTACAAAGGCGAACGTTGATTGAGGCCTTTGAAGTCGTCAATATTATCTGCTTCAAAACCCGCACGCGAGAGCAGCATGATCATGCCGAACGCGCCAGCCGTCATCAGCACATAGGTGATGACGTAGAACAGGCCGGACGCATAGCCACTTTTGGTGCCTGCCAGAATACCCAGCAGCAGAAAGCCCATGTGCGAGATCGTCGAATACGCGAGCATACGCTTCAGGTTGGTCTGCGCAATGGCGACGATATTTCCCAGGGCCATCGATAGCACCGCGAGAATCACCAGCATGCCCTGCCAATCACCAGTTGCGCCGCCAAGCGAATCAGCAAGAATGCGCATGATGAAACCAAACGCAGCAAGCTTTGGTGCCGAGCCAATGAACAATGTCATTGCCGTTGGCGCGCCGTGATAGACATCTGGCACCCACATATGAAACGGCACCACGCCCAGCTTGAAGGCCAGTCCGGACACCACGAAGACAAGACCAAACATGATGAGTGGATCAATGCCGCGGCTGGCACTGATAATAGTGGCGACCTTGCTCACATCTAGCGAACCAGTCGCCCCATAGATCATCGACAAGCCATAGAGCAGCAACCCCGACGCTAGCGCACCGAGGATGAAATATTTCATCGCCGCTTCGCTGGAGGTTGCTGAATCGCGGTTCAGTGCCACCATCGCATAACTGGAAAGCGCCAGCAATTCGAGGCCAAGATACAGACTGATGAAATGATTTGCCGACACCATGACCATCATGCCCAGCGTGGCGAACAGAATGAGGGTAATGAACTCGCCGCTGAAAAGTTTGCGGGCAGCCAGGTAAGCACGGCTGTAAACGATCACCATCGCAACGGCAATCGCAATCGCAACTTTTAGTATGACGGCCATGCCATCAACGATGAGCATGCCGTTAAAGGCAAATCTCGACGCTGCCGTTTGCACCGGGAGCACAAAGAAGCTCAGGGCAACTACAATCAGTGTGCCGATGGAAAGGATGAACAACCGCCCTTCGCGCTTTTCCGCTGCCGAGAAAAGATCAACCAACATGACAACACAAGTCATGACGAGCAGGAAAATCTCCGGCGTGGCGATGGCAAGATTCAAGCTGGACGGCGACATATTTTCAATTATTCCTAGTTCAGTTTCCCGACTGCCACGTGCTTTAGCAGTGCATCAACTGATACGTGCATCACATCAGTAAACGGTTTTGGATACAGCCCCATGATCATCACGGCCGCGGCGAGCACACTAAGAAAAAACATTTCGCGTGAATTAATATCAGTCAATTTTCGAACGTGGTCATTGGCAATATCCCCGAAGATGACGCGCTTGACCATCCACAACGTATACGCGGCGCCGACGATCAAGGTAATGGCTGCGCCGAAGGCGTACCAGAAATTTACTTTGATCGCGCCCAGAATGACCATGAACTCGCCAACAAATCCGGACGTGGCGGGCAAACCGGAGTTGGCCATTGCAAACAACACAGCGAAGAACGCAAATTTTGGCATCGTGTTCACGACACCTCCATACGCCGAGATTTCGCGCGAGTGCACGCGGTCATAAAGCACGCCGATACAAAGGAACATGGCAGCCGAAATGAATCCGTGCGAAACCATCTGCACAAGGCCGCCTTCCATTCCCTGCGAGTTGAAAATGAAAAATCCGAGGGTGACGAATCCCATATGTGAAATTGACGAATACGCGACTAGTTTTTTCATGTCAGTTTGCGCGAGTGCGACCAGGCCGATGTAGATCACCGCGATCAGCGACAGCGCAATCACGAATCCAGAGAACGCATGACTCGCGTCCGGCGTAATGGGCAGAATGAACCGCAGAAAACCATACGCGCCGATTTTTAGCGTAATTGCCGCCAACACCACCGAGCCGCCAGTTGGCGCTTCCACGTGTGCGTCAGGCAGCCATGTGTGCACAGGCCACATCGGCACCTTGACCGCGAACGATGCAAAGAACGCGATGAACAACAGCTTCTGCACATCCAGACTTAGCGGCACCTTATGGAAATCGAAAATATCAAAGCTGCCGTTGGTGACGTTGTAAAGATAAATAAACGCAGCCAGCATCAACAGCGAACCGAGCAGGGTGTACAGGAAAAATTTGACCGCCGCATAAACGCGACGCGGCCCGCCCCACACGCCGATGATGAGGAACATCGGAATCAGCATCGCCTCAAAGAACAAGTAAAAGAGGATTGCGTCGGTCGCTGCAAAGACACCGTTGATGAGTCCTGACATGATCAGGAACGCCGCGAGATACTGTGAGACTTTTTCCTGAATAACTTCCCAGGCGGCAATGATGACGAGCACCGTCGTGAAACTATTGAGCAAAATAAACAGCATCGAAAGACCGTCAACACCGAGCGCGTAGTTGATGTTGAAGCGGGCAATCCACGGCGCGATCTCGCGGAACTGCATCGCCGCTGTGGTGTTGTCGAACCCAGCCCATAGAGGAATCGAAGCCAGCAAGCCAAGCGTGCTGCCAATCAACGCCGTCCAGCGCGCGGTGTTTTTTCGGTGTTCGCCATTTAGTAACAGCGTGAGAATACCGGCAATGATCGGTATCCAAATGGTCAGACTTAAGATGTAAGTGCCGCTTTGCATATTGTTTGATTTAAATCCGTATCGATCAGCGCAACTTGAAAAATACCAGCGTCAGGAACGCAAACACGCCGATGATCATGGTGAAGGCGTAGGTGTACACATAGCCCGTTTGCACTTTGCGCGCCACGCCTGAAAACCATCCGATCAATTTGGCCGTGCCGTTGACCATGATGCCGTCGATGACCGTGACATCGCCAAATTTCCAGAGCCCTTGCCCGAGCTTCCTGGCCCCGGCGGCGAAGAACCAATCGTTGAAGCGGTCGAAGCCGTACTTTTCTTCAAGAATTTTGACTGGTAGCGCAAAGGCCGCGCGAATCTTGCCCGGCAATTCCGGCTTCGCGATATAGCAAAACCACGCAGTGGCGGCACCGGCAAGTGCCAGCCAGAACGGTGCCGCAGTGAGGCCATGCAACATCATCGCCCATGCGCCATGAAATTCTTTCTTCAATGCGGCCATCGTTTCAGTGGCTTTGATGGCATCACCGAAGTAATTGCCGTACAACATCGGCTCAATCATCATGTAGCCAATTGCAACTGACGGAATGGCAAGAAGGATCAGTGGCAGCGTGACCACCCAAGGTGATTCGTGCGGTTTCTGACCGGGTGCGAGACCGTGATGTGCGTGATCTTCTTTAGCGTGTGCATCGGCATGTGCATCTTTGTGATCGTGCCCGTGGTCGTGATGGGCGTCATGTCCAAATCGCTCTTTGCCGTGAAATGCGTAGAAGATTAGGCGGAAAGAGTACAAGCCACCGACGAACACACCGCCCAATGCAGCGATGTAAGCAATCGCGTGTCCGGGCGTGGTCGACGCGTGTATGGCTTCGATAATCGAATCTTTGGAGAAGAAGCCTGCAAATGGCGGGAAGCCCGCGTTGGCCAGCGCACCGATCAACATTGTGAAGTAGGTAATCGGCATGTATTTCCGCAACCCGCCCATCTTGCGCATGTCCTGCTCGTGGTGCATGGCGATGATGACCGAGCCTGCCCCCAGGAACAACACCGCTTTGAAAAACGCGTGCGTCATGAGGTGGAAAATACCGGCTGAATATGCACCCGCGCCGAGCGCCATCGTCATGTAGCCCAATTGCGAGAGTGTGGAGTACGCGACCACGCGTTTGATGTCGTATTGCACGATGGCAATCAGTGCCATGAAAAACGCCGTGATGGCACCAATAATCAGCACAAACGAAAGCGCAGCCTGCGACATCTCAAACAACGGTGACATCCGCGCCACCATGAAAATACCCGCCGTCACCATCGTTGCCGCATGGATAAGTGCGGAGATAGGCGTCGGGCCTTCCATCGAATCTGGTAGCCACACGTGCAACGGAAACTGCGCTGATTTACCCATCGCGCCGATGAACAGGCAAATACAGATGACCGTCAACAACGACCATGAAGTATCTGGCAGCAACGTCACCATCGTATCTTTGAACACTGGTGCGGCATTGAAGGCTGTGACGTAATCGAGCGTGCCCATGTACGCGAACACCAAGCCGATGCCCAACAGGAAACCAAAGTCCCCGACACGATTGACGAGAAACGCTTTCAGGTTCGCGTAAATGGCGGTCGGTCGCTTGACCCAAAAACCGATCAACAAATATGAAACCAGCCCCACCGCTTCCCAGCCGAAGAACAACTGCAGGAAGTTATTCGACATCACCAGCATCAGCATCGAAAAAGTAAACAGCGAGATATAGGCGAAGAACCGCGTGTAACCGTCATCCTCGGCCATGTAACCGATGGTATAGACGTGCACCATCAACGACACGAACGTGACGACCAGCATCATCATCACCGTGAGCGAATCGATCATGAAGCCGACTTCGAGTTTGATGCCGTCGGTGACGAGCCAGGTATAGATCGCGCCGTTAAAGGTTTTGCCCGCTTGCACATCCTGAAACACGAAGCAGGACAATACGAATGCAGCTGTCACGCCGAGAATGGTAACGGTGTGAGCGAACGCGCGACCGAACCTAGGACCTGCGAATCCAGCGAGAACTGCGCCAAGGAGGGGCAGTAGCGGAATTGCTAACAGGGCTAATTTATTCTCAATCATTGCAATTCATTCGAACGGGACAGAAAACCGTAAGTGCCCGACTGGCGGGGCTCTTGGGCACAAATGCCCTGAAAAAGCGCATGGATATTGGTTCTCTGTTTACGCATACTCATCAACCCTTCAACGTACCAATGTCATCGACATTGATCGTCTTCAGGTTGCGAAACAGCACGACAAGGATGGCTAGTCCAATCGCGGACTCTGCGGCGGCCACGGTGAGAATAAAAAACACGAACACCTGCCCGGCCAAGTCATTGAGGTAATGCGAAAACGCAATGAAATTCATATTCACCGCGAGCAACATGAGCTCGATTGCCATCAGCAGGATGATGATGTTTTTTCTGTTCAGAAAAATTCCTGCAATCGAAATTGCAAACAAAATTGCGGATAAACCCAGATAGTGCGACAGCGTAATCAACTTTTTCTCCCTGTTGCTGTCTTACGCAGCGGGTGGTGAGACTGGTGCCGATGGTTCATCTTTTTCGGCAGCCATGGAAATAATCTTCAACCGGTCGCTACTCTTGACACGCACCTGTTCGCCGACATCTTGTGTTTTCACTTCCTTTCGCCCGCGCAGCGTCAGTGCAATCGCGGCGACGATAGCCACCAGCAAAATCACTGCGGCAAGTTCAAAAGGCAGGAAATAATCTGTATAGAGCACGCGGCCCAATTCCTTGGTGTTCGAGACACCCGCCATCGGCGCGCCGGGCGAAACTGCGCCGACCAGACGCATGCTTTTGTCGAATATCAGCAAGCCCATCTGCACCACCATCAATATGGCGACGGTGGCAGCAACCGGCAAATATTTCCAGAAACCCTCACGCAACTTGTCGAAATTTATATCGAGCATCATCACGACAAAAAGGAACAACACCATCACCGCGCCGACGTAAACCAGGATTAGCGTCAGGGCCAGAAATTCTGCGTAGAGCAGCATCCACAAACCTGCGGCACTACAAAACGACAGCACCAAAAACAATGCTGCGTGCACTGGATTGCGTGCGAGGATGACCACCAAGGCCGAGATGATCAGCGTCGAGGCAAACACATAAAAAACAATTGATT
>JAYURJ010000026.1:0-6343 GCA_043756275.1 Betaproteobacteria bacterium
CCTTGCACACGAAAATTAATCATCATCCCGCCGTCTTCATGTTCGAGGTTGTGACAATGAAACAGATAGGTCTGGTCGCCGGGGAAATCGTGCGAAAAGTCGATTGCAATCCTTACCGTTTCGCCGGGCCAAACCAGCACCGTGTCTTTCCAGCCGAGATCGCTCACCGCTCTCCCTTTGCCGAAACGCGCCACGCCTGACATCTGTGCGGGGCTGTTCAGCCGTTCGACCACCTGAAACGAAAAGCCGTGCAGGTGCATCGGGTGCGGCATGCCGATTGCAGGATTGCTGATGCTCCAGATTTCCACCGCGCCCCGCTTCACGTCGAACGCAATTTCGTCCATGCGGAACGTGCGACCGTTGATAAGGAAGCGCATATGCGCCATCGATAATTCGATCTTTCTCTGCATCGCGCCCTCGGTGTTGATCGGCACGATCTGCGACAGCGTTGACGGCAGCTTGGCAACCACACGTTCGCCGGTGGTGACCGACAATTTCAATACATTAAACGCCAGACCCAGCGGCAGTCGTGATGAACTCATGCCACCCATCTGCCCCATCCCCGAACCCATCTGCATGCCTGCCATCCCGCCCATGCCGCCGCCTTCGTTTTCCATCGGATCGAATGCGAGGCTCTTGAGGAAAATAGCTTCACCCGGTTGCGCCTGCCCAGCATCAATCAGTACATCAAGGCGCTCTCCCGGTGCGAGAAACGCCTCGGACACGGTTTCAGGCCGTTCGATCAGGCCGCCGTCGGTACCGATAACTGTAAAGTCCAGCCGCGTGCTGCCTTTAACAAATGCGAGCCGGTAGATGCGCGCGTTAGAGCCGTTGAGTAATCTCAGACGGTAAGTGCGCGGGGTAACAGCCTGAACGGCGTTTGGGGTCAGGTTAGCAAGCACGATATCGCCCAGCCAGCCCATCATCGAATCATGCGCATTCGGCTTGTATACCAGCTTGCCCTGCGCATCGAAGCGTTTGTCCTGGATGACCAGAGGCAGGTCGGTAACGCCTAACTGCAGATCGAGCGCCTTAGCCAGCCTGCGCTGGTCATCGTCCTCGACGAGGAAAAAGCTTGCCAGACCGTTGTAAGCCTGCTTGGCGGTCAACTCGTGTGCGTGCGTGTGATACCAGTAGGTGCCGCCGCGATTGTTCACTTTGAAATCGTACTCGTAGCGACCGCCCGGCGCGATGGTGTTGACGGGATGACCGTCCATGTTTGCAGGCGTATGCAGACCGTGCCAATGAATGATGGTCGGCTCCGGCAGCGCGTTATCCAAACTGACCGTGAAGCGTGCGCCGCGTTCGATGCGGAGTATCGGATTTTGAAACGACTTGCCCGCTTGTTCAGTCTGGTACAACAGGAATGGAGATTCGCGTCCGGGCATGAGGCCAAAACTTGCCGCAATGGCACGGATTTTTAACGGGCCACCGACATCCAGCACACCAAACGGGCCACTCGCGACAGGGATAAAAAGCTTTTGCTGGAAGTTCTCCGGCGCGACCGGATCCAACGGATAGGGGCGATACTGTCCAGCGGCAAGCGCTTCGGCGCGGCGCGATCCGTAATACCACCATGCAAATCCACCGGCGCTTGCAGCGACCGCCGTGCCAGCGACCTGAAGCCACCGTCTTCTATTCAACATGCAACTCTCCTATTCAATATTCAAGTCTTCACTCGGTGCGTTAGACACCACAGAATGAAGCGAGAGATTCGATTCGACTTATCCGGAATTTTTTGCGGAGAAAGCAGATTGGTGTCCACTCTCGCGTAAACAAAAAGTACTGCAATTGATTTTCAAGTTACGTGGAATGTCGACGTTGCACAGTGCGGTAGCCAACATAGGTTTCCAGATTGGCAACTGATCTTTTCGTCGGGCCGCATCAGCGATGGCCAACGTGAAACATAGAACGCCATTTGGCGGGCGTCTTCAGTGCTTTTATGCTTGGGAACCCCGCCAATTCTTGTGTCTAGCAGTTACGCCTGCCATGTCGTCAGCGCTGGTAACAACAGCGTGCTGTAAGGTAAGTTCGCCAGCGCACAGACGACGCACCGCAGCGGCGCGAAAATAAGTGGTGAGTCCATCTGCAATAAGCGCGTTGCCAATAACACCCCATACCGATCCGGTATGTGGCATGAAAATCGCCGCGAATCCGGAGAAGTCGGTCGCGCACGACGGCCAGACATATTACTTTTGCAGTACACGCTGCATTGATAAATTCAAGGCAGAGCCGCAGCGATACGTACATCCAGTGGAAACAACTGAGCCGGAGCCTGCGCCAGCGGCAGGCACGATCTATACCTGTCCCATGCACCCCGAAGTGCGACAGCCGGCACCGGGCGACTGCCCCAAATGTGGCATGACGCTGGAACCCGAAATGCCATCGCTGGACGAGGGCGAGAATCACGAATTGATCGATTTCCGTCGCCGGTTCTGGTGGACACTGCCACTCACCGTGGTGGTGACGGTGCTGGCGATGGCTGGCCATCGCCTCGGTTGGTTGCCGCCAAACACACAAAGCTGGGTGGAACTGTTGCTGTCGTTACCCATCGTGCTTTGGGCGGGCGCGCCGTTCTTCATTCGTGGTTGGCAATCCGTGATCAACCGCAGTCCTAATATGTGGACCCTGATCGGCATCGGCACGGGGGCTGCTTTTGTTTATAGCGTCGTTGCCACGTTGGTGCCGGGTGTGTTCCCCGAAACGTTCGCCGCGCATGGGCGAATCGGCGTTTATTTTGAGGCAGCCGCAGTCATCATTTCCCTCACGTTGCTGGGGCAAATGCTGGAACTCAAAGCGCGTTCGCAAACTTCGGCGGCGATCAAATCTCTTTTGAAGTTGGCACCCAAAACCGCGCGACGAATCAAGGCGGACGGAACGGAAGAAGATGTGGCGCTCACGCATATCCACGTGGGTGACCTGTTGCGCGTGCGGCCCGGCGAAAAAGTGCCGGTCGATGGCGCAGTCACGGAAGGCAGCAGTGCCGTGGATGAATCGATGCTGACCGGAGAACCGATGCCCGTGACCAAACGCCCAGGGGACGCGGTGATCGGCGCGACATTGAATACCAGCGGCAGTCTGGTGATACGTTCGGAAAAAATCGGCTCGCAAACGATGCTCGCGCAAATCGTGCAAATGGTCGCGCAAGCGCAACGCTCAAAAGCGCCGATGCAACGCATGGCCGATGTTGTCGCGGGGTATTTTGTGGTGTCGGTGGTGGGCATCGCCGTCGCCACCCTGATCGTGTGGGGATTGTTCGGACCCGAGCCGGGTTGGGTTTTCGGTTTGATCAATGCGGTTGCCGTACTGATCATCGCCTGCCCTTGCGCGCTCGGTCTGGCCACACCGATGTCGATCATGGTCGCAACCGGAAAAGCGGCGACGCAAGGTGTGCTATTCCGCGATGCGGCTGCTATCGAAAACTTTCGCAAGATCGACACGCTGATCGTCGACAAGACCGGCACGCTCACTGAAGGTAAGCCGGTATTCGAACGTGCGATCCCGGCTGCGGGATTCACCGAGGAAGAGGTGCTGCGATTGGCGGCGAGTCTGGATCAGGGCAGCGAGCATCCGCTGGCGGCGGCCATTGTCGCGGCTGCACTCGGACGCAAACTGTCGCTGGAGAAGGCCGAACAATTTGAATCTGGCAGTGGCATCGGTGTACGTGGCACTGTCGCCGGGAAGAAATTGTTGCTGGGCAATACCGCCTTGATGACGGAAGAAAATGTTGCCGTCACCGTGTTGTCGGGAGATAGCGAAGCGCTGCGCAAGCAGGGTGCAAGTGTCATGTATCTGGCGGTTGATGGCGTACTCGCCGGTTTACTGGCGGTCTCCGATCCGATCAAGGCAACGACCGCCGAAGCGCTGGCCAGTTTGAAGGCCGCTGGCATTCGCGTGGTAATGGCCACCGGCGACGGATTGACGACTGCAAAGGCCGTGGCGGACAAACTCGGTATCGAAGAAGTGCACGGCGAAGTAAAACCTGCCGACAAACTGGCCCTCGTCGAAAAGCTCCAACGAGAGGGGCATTTCGTCGCGATGGCCGGCGATGGCATTAACGACGCGCCGGCATTGGCCAAGGCGGATGTGGGAATTGCAATGGGCACCGGCACGGATGTCGCGATGAACAGCGCGCAGGTCACGCTCATCAAGGGCGATTTGCGCGGGATCGTGCGGGCGAGGACATTGTCGGAAGCAACGATTGCCAATATGCGACAGAACCTGACGTTCGCGTTCGTGTACAACGCGATGGGCGTGCCGCTGGCGGCGGGGCTGCTGTATCCGATGACCGGATGGTTGCTGTCGCCGATGATCGCCGCACTCGCAATGAGCTTGAGTTCGGCATCGGTGATTTTCAATGCACTACGATTGCGGGGCGTGAAAATTTGAGGGCGGCGAGCGCTGCGCGATTCCCCGCGCACGCCCGAGGCCGGCGTGGGTTTGCTGTCATCCTTTCAAACGGCTGATTGCCATGCATCGCAGAACCTTTCTGGGCGCGGTCAGCGCCATTCCAGCGCTGGCACTGGCAGCACCGGTGGATCGCGTGCTACCGGCCGCAAATGCCACGGCGCAAAAATCCACGAGTAAGGCCGCCGAGATCCGTCGGGTCGGCATCGCCTTTGGTGGCGGCTCGATGCATGGCATCGCACACGTGGGTGTGTTGAGGGCGCTCATTGAGAAGGGCGTTAAATTTGACTTCATCGCGGGCACTAGCGTGGGCGCAATCGTCGGCGTGCTGGCTGCAGCGCAATTACCCGTTCGCGAGATTGACCTGCTTGCGCGACGTATCAAGTGGCCTGGGTTGATGAACCTCGCCTGGTCCGGCAGGGGAATCATGCATAACAAAAAATTGCGTTCGATGATCGATACCGCTCTCGGCGAACGCCGAATCGAGCAGTTGCCAATTCCCTTTGGCGCGGTCGCGACAGATTTGGCCAGCGGCCAGCGCGTGTTGATTCGCAGAGGGCCCGCCGGGGTGGCAGTCGAAGCCTCCAGCAGCATTCCGGTTTTTTTCTCGCCGGTAAAAATTGATGGGCGAGAACTGGTTGATGGTGGTCTGACAGAGCCGGTGCCTGTCATTGCGGCACGGGAGATGGGAGCGAACTTCGTCATCGGCGTGGATGTCGCTTATCGCCCCGATGAAGATAAGTTTCAATGGCTGTCCGGCGTCGCGTTTCAGACCATGCACATCATGACGAACGCGCTCATCAACGAGCAAATTCGCCACGCCGATGTCGCCATCCGCATGAATTTGCATCCGATGGTCGGCAAGGACAATGCCCACGATCAACTGGTCGCGGCGGGATACGCTGAAACGATGCGTGTGTGGCCTATGATTGCGGCGAAGTTGCTTTGATGAAGCTTTACGTGCGTTGTTCGAGATAAAGCAGACTACGCGCAACTATTGATCCGGTCATTAAATAATGTGAATTTTTGTTCCCTCTCCCTTGGGACAAGGGAACACTTGAAGCGAAGCAGAAGGACTTTTCGCACTATTTAGTGGCCGGATCAATAGAACACGCACGAAAAACAAACCCCAGAATCCACGGGCATAGTGGCGCATAAATAGCCGGAAAGCCGCGCCAGTGCTTGTGTTTAGCCTCTTGGGTACTTCTAATAACCTCAACATTGTCTCCCCGGCGAAGGCCGGGGCCTAAGTTTTCAAGCAGTATCAATTACTTATAAAACTTGGATACCGGTACGACAGGGGTAAAACGATCTCATTGGGATTGATCTTGACCATTACTCCATTGGTAGTAATTTGACAGCGCTCAACGCAAACTCGATTTGGCGGTTCAAAAAGCAGTTGAAGTGCGACCAGTCCACCTTCGTCACGGAAGGATTTTGGTTACATCGCGGATCTGCTCGGAGCCCATATAGGCTGCTTTCTTTTTTGGTTGCCGCCAAGCTACCATTTTAGTACCGCGCGTCTGAACGCGATTGTGAGCCAGCTTGATCCCGCCCGGCGTAACGTGGTCGAATTTCGTCATGCCAGTTGGTGGCGGGAGGGAGTTTATGTCGCATTTCGTGCCAAGAATATTATTTTCTGTTCTTGTCAGCTTGACCTTCTTTCGTTGCTCGTCAGCGTTTTTCGCCACGCTCGCGAGCGACCGGCTGCGATACGGTGAATATAGAATCCCAGGACAGCGCGACGCCGTCCTCCTCCGCAGGCGTGAATCGCAAGTACGCATCCAGCCCCGGTACATAGCGCACGCCTTGCCCCGCAGGAAAGGCCGCGTATTCCACACCACGCAAGCGAACGTGCATGCGGCGGGCGTCGCCCGGCGAAGTGATCACCTGGAGTTCGCCGACGTCCGGTATGCGATACGTACCGGAAGTATCG
>JAYURJ010000027.1:0-19879 GCA_043756275.1 Betaproteobacteria bacterium
CCGTGGCATGAAGAACATCGGAAAGCCGTGTGCGGGAAAACCGCATGCACGGTTTGATGAGGGAGGGCAGGTGAGAGCCTGTTTTCTACTCTACCCTTAGAATTTTGCGCCGACCGCCCCAACTTGAAGTCGTAAATTGCGACTTCAAGTTGGCAAACTATTCGGCTGTCAGTTCAAAGATGAAATCGGCCGGGAAACGATTCCGATTGCGGCGCACTTGCTCGTTAAGGCGTCTCGTTTCCACACCGTAGAGCTCTGCCAAGTCCGCATCGAGTATCACTTTCTGTCTGCGAATGACGATGATGCGGTTCTCGACGGGGGCGACTGTGATGGGGGAGGTCTTCATGAAGTATTCTGGAGTTATTTGTCATTTGTATCGGCCATTTGTTTTGAGGCAAACCACGCAGTGTGAGTTGTCCACCTCGCTCAATACCGCTTTAAATCATCAATGAAGCGTTATGTCGTTTTTGCACACTCACTGCCTCCGTTGGTTGCTTCGATGGCGCGTGGGCTGTTCGGTACATTGGATGTCTGGGTAGCGCCGTGCTCGGTGAAGGCATAGGGAGCGTAACGACGGCCGCCTCGTCCCGGCTCTGAGATTACAGTTTGTGATCTCAAAGCCTCAGTCTCCTCGGCGTTCAACTGAAACATAAATTCGGCTGGGAAGCGTTCCAGGTTGCGCTTGACCGCCTTGATCAACGCACGGGTTTGCTCGATCGGTTCGAATTTTTTTCAAGTTCATTCCAGCAACATTGCTTGCGTCACAATTCGGATACCGAATATTCTACTGCTGTATAAATAAACAGTCTACCAATGGCGACGTTCTCAAATATCGAATGGACTGAAATGACGTGGAACCCGGTTACGGGTTGTGTCAAGGTCAGTCAAGGCTGCAAAAACTGTTACGCCGAGCGTATGGCGCATCGACTTCGCTTGATGGGAAGCGCCAGGTATGCGAATGAGTTTGCACCGACGCTGCATCACAATCTCATCGACCTTCCGCGCCATTAGAAAAAACCGCGCACGATCTTCGTCAATTCGATGAGTGATTTATTTCAAGAGGCAGTACCGCTCGACTTTATTCGTAGCGTCTTCGAAACCATGGCTGCATGTCCACAGCACATCTTCCAGGTGCTAACAAAGCGTGGCGAGCAATTGGCGGAACTGGCGCCACATTTGTCATGGCCCGAAAATGTCTGGATGGGTGTCAGTGTGGAGGACGAAAGGGTAGTAGATCGAATTGATTTCCTGAGGCAGACACCTGCGAAGGTGAAGTTTCTTTCATGCGAGCCACTTATCGGGCCGCTCGACGATCTCGACTTGACTCATATTGATTGGGTAATCGTCGGTGGAGAATCCGGGCGAGGCTCGCGGTCAATGGAAAAAGAATGGGTCAAGTCAACTCTTCGCCAGTGCCGAGACGCGCGCGTGAAGTTCTTTTTCAAGCAATGGGGCGGCGTGCGGAAAGACATGACGGGTCGGGTATTGAACGGGCGCACGTATGACGAAATGCCAAAGCGCAAGGTCATTCCGCTGATAGTGGCCGCCTAACCTGCGCTGATCGTCAGCTTAGCATTTTGACACCCAGATTAACTAATGGCGTGGCTTCCGGAGCAAAAACGGGTGGAACGCCTCGCCAGTGCTTGAGTTTGTGCAATTTATGCTAGGTCAAGACGGTCCGTTAAGCGTAGCGGGTAGAATGCAACATTCTTACTTCGCGCGGAAAATCATGTCACCACACATCGCTTCATCGGTCCCGGCCGAGGTGTAAAAATGAATCTCTATCGACTCCTCCAGCAGCGTGTTGCCGCTGGCAATCCGGTGCGTGTCGGCCTGATCGGCGCGGGCAAATTCGGCTCCATGTATCTCTCACAGATTCCGCGCACGCCGGGAATTCATCTGCTCGGCATCGCCGATCTCAACCCGGCGCGCGCCGGGGAATCGCTGCGGCGCGTCGGCTGGAAAGATGCGCAGTTCGCCGCGCAAAATTTCAAGCATGCCTATGCCAGCGGCACCACGCACATCACCGACGACGCGATGGCGCTGATCAAGAATCGCCATATCGAAGTCATCATCGATGCCACCGGCAGCCCGGCTGCGGGGATTGCGCATGTGCTGGCGTGTTGCGATCACAAGAAGCACATCGTGATGGTCAACGTCGAGGCGGATGCGCTGGCAGGGCCGCTGCTGGCCAGGCGCGCTGCGGAGGCGGGTATCGTCTACTCGCTGGCTTACGGCGACCAACCGGCACTGATTTGTGAGATGGTTGATTGGGCGCGTGCGGCGGGATTTGAAATCGTCGCGGCTGGCAAGGGTACCAAATACCTGCCTGCGTATCACGCCTCGACACCCGATACCGTGTGGGGCCATTATGGTTTTTCGCAGGAGACTGTTGACGGTGGCGATTTCAACGCGCAGATGTTCAACTCTTTCCTCGACGGCACCAAGAGCGCCATTGAAATGGCGGCCGTTGCCAATGCCGCTGGCCTCACGCCCGCACCGGGAGGGTTGGAGTTTCCGCCTTGTGGTGTCGATGATCTGGCGCGCGTGCTGAAACCGAAAACCGATGGCGGACAATTGCATCATCGCGGACAGGTGGAAGTCATCTCTTCGGTCGAGCGCGATGGCAGGCCCGTGTTCCGTGATTTGCGCTGGGGTGTGTACGTCACCTTTGCCGCCGATACCGATTACGTGAAACGATGCTTCAAGGAATATGGTCTCGTCACCGACGACACCGGCAATTATTCGTCGATGTACAAACCCTTCCATTTGATCGGACTGGAGCTCGGCATCAGTGTTGCCAGTGCGGCCATACGCGGTGAGCCGACAGGTGCGCCGATGGCGTGGCGCGGCGATTGTGTGGCGACCGCAAAGCGCAACCTGAAGGTTGGAGAAATGCTGGACGGCGAGGGCGGCTACACCGTCTACGGCAAGCTCATGCCAGCAGCAGATTCAAAGAGGGTCGGCGGATTGCCGATTGGGCTCGCGCATAAAGTGAAAATGGTGCGTGACGTTGCGGCGGGTAAACCGGTGACATGGAAAGACGTGGCCTTCGACGCGAAGAACGAAGCAGTACGATTTCGGCGCGAGATGGAGAAGCAGTTTTCGTGATGAGCCTGGCGCGTTAGAGTCATTGCTCGCTTCACACAAATTTCAATAAGTCAGATCGCAGCATGAAAAATAACACCAAACTCGTCCAGCTTGGCCGCACAGTCGACCACACACCAAAAACGGTGAGCGTTCCGGTGCATCGCGCATCCACGGTGTTGTTTGATTCGTTAGCCGAGATGCGCGCGACGCAGGCCGCGTGGGATGCGGACGAACAGGTGTCAACGTACGGCGTATTCAATATGCCGCAGGAGGTGGCACTCTGCAATGCCGCTGCCGAACTGGAAGGCGGCTACCGCGCAGCAACATTTCCGAGTGGCCTGGCCGCAGTCGCGGGCGCGTTGCTGGCTTGCGTGAAGGCGGGTGACCACGTCCTCATGTCTGACAGCGCGTATGCACCGGGGCGGCATTTTGCCGAAAATTTTCTTGCGCGCTTTAATATTGTCATTGAGTTTTACGATCCCTTGATCGGTGCCGGGATCGCGGCCCGAATGAAGCCGAACACAACGGTCGTCTACACCGAAAGTCCGGGCTCGCATACGTTCGAAATCCAGGATATTCCCGCGCTTTGCAACGTGGCGCATGCGCATGGCGCGCTCGTCATCATTGATAACGCCTGGGCGACGGGCTATTTTTTCAATGCGTTTCTGCATGGCGTGGACATGGTGGTGCAACCGGCAACAAAATACTACGCAGCGCACTCCGATGTGCTGCTAGGCCTGGTGATTGCATCCAAAGCCACTTGGCCGTTGTTGAAACAGGCCGCGCTCAATCTCGGTCAGCGCGCCTCACCAGACGATTGTTTTTTAGCGCTTCGCGGCCTGCGCACGTTAGGTGTGCGGATGAAACAACATGAAGCATCCGCACTGGTCATCGCGCAATGGCTGGCTGCGCGGCCTGAAGTTGCGCGCGTGCTCTATCCGGCATTGCCCGGCGATCCCGGTTACCCACTGTGGAAACGCGATTTCACCGGGGCCAGCGGTTTGTTCAGCGTCGAGCTAAAGCCCTGCTCACGCACCCAATTGGCCGCCATGCTTGACCACTACACGCATTTCGCGCTTGGCTATTCCTGGGGCGGCTTTGAAAGTCTGGTGGCACCGGCCAATATCGACAACGCCCGCAGCGTGCAGCCGTGGCGAGGCGGCCCTCTGGTGCGTTATCACATTGGATTGGAAGACGCCGATGATCTGATCCGCGATCTTGAGGCTGGGTTTGGTCGACTAACCTAAGCCTGACGCTGTTCGATCAAGCAAAAATTTTTACGCTATCTCGAATGATTGTTGCTGGTTGATGTATTGTGCCAATATTATTACGTTGCCCCACCCGCTGAAGGCGCACGAAAAAACGTCCGTCGGGCTGCTAAAGCGATGACTAAATCAGAATTTATCGGAGATCACCATGACCGAACCGAATGTACTGCCGACGGAAGAGTCGGTGCCATCGACTGTGGTCGACGTTGACGACAAAGTAACCTTGGCACAGTGGGCGCTGGCCATTTTGCTTACCATGCTGATCGGCCTGTCCGCCGCTGCGTTGTTGTCCGCAAGCGTCATGGAGCTAATGTTTGACAGCCCATCGGCCTGGATCAGAATTGGCGTGCTGCTGCCAGTGCTCTTGATTGCCTCTTATCTTTTGGTACAACTTTGGCGGAAGCTGTTTAACCGGCATGACGCAGCAAGAAAATAGCCTATGAGCCGTGCCGCGAGTATCGCTGAAGCATTTGCCTATTACGACAGCAAATCTTTCCACGCCGATCTCGCGCGGCGCGTGGCGATTCCCACCGAGAGTCAAAATCCCGATCGCGCGCCTGAGCTCAATGCATATTTGGCGAACGAGCTTACGCCGTCGCTGGAGAAACTGGGCTTCACCTGCCGCATTTACGAGAACCCCAAAAAAGGTGGTCCGTTTCTGATCGCCACGCGGACAGAGGGCGCGAATCTGCCGACCGTGTTGTCGTATGGCCATGGCGATGTGATTCGCGGGCTCGATGCGCAGTGGCGTGCGGGTCTTGCGCCATGGACGTTGATTGAAGAAGGCGAAAAGCTTTTTGGGCGCGGTACGGCGGATAACAAAGGCCAGCACACGATCAACATCGGCGCATTGAGTAGTGTGATCAGGGCGAAGGGCAAGCTTGGTTTTAACATCAAGCTGCTCATTGAAACCGGCGAGGAAACCGGTTCTCCCGGATTAAATGAATTTTGTGCCGCGCATCGGGATGAATTACGTGCCGATGTTTTTATTGCTTCCGATGGGCCGCGTGTCGCCCCCGAACGACCAACTATTTTTCTGGGCTCCCGTGGCGTGATGAATTTCGACATCAGTATCGATTTCAGGGCTGGTGCGCATCACTCGGGCAATTGGGGTGGATTGATTGCCGACCCCGGCATCGTGCTCGCGCACGCAATCGCCACCATCACAGATCGCAACGGGGCCATTCGCGTGCCCGAATGGCGGCCTGCGCCGATTGCGGACTCCGTTAAAAAAGCCCTGGCCGATTGTGAGCCTGGCGGTGGCGACGATGCACCCGAGATCGATCTTGATTGGGGTGAGCCGGGGCTCACTCCCGCTGAGCGCGTATTTGGCTGGTCGAGCTTTTCGGTGTTGGCCATGAAAGTCGGCAATCCTGATTTCCCTGTGAACGCGATTGCAGGCAAGGCTTGGACGCGCTGCCAGTTGCGGTTTGTCGTCGGTATTAACCCCGATGATGTGGTGCCTGCATTACAGCGGCACATGGTGCGCGAGGGTTACCCGCAGGTCGCAGTTGCGCCTGCGCGTGAGGAGCCGATGCACGCCACCCGGCTCGACCCTGACTCTAAATGGGTGCGATGGGCGGTTGCAAGTATTGAGCGCACCACTGGCACCAAACCAGCGATCTTGCCGAATCTCGGTGGCTCACTGCCCAATGAAGTTTTCGCCGATACGTTGGGGTTGCCAACAATCTGGATTCCGCATTCTTATGCTGCCTGCTCGCAGCATGCGCCGAACGAACATATGCTTGGCTCGATTGCGCGCGAAGGGTTGGGCATCATGGCCGGGATTTTTTGGGATTTGGGCGAAGTCGATTTGCGGTAAGCCTGACAAAATTTAAGAGAGCATTCCAATGAAGTTTCGACCATTTGCGAGTGGACTCCTTTTTGCCGTCGCCGCTGCGATTACATTTGCCCATGCACAGCAACCGGCATCTGGTTCGCCACCTGAATACAGCATCAAAGAGCACTACACAAAATACGAATATCGCGTCCCGATGCGTGATGGCAAGAAATTGTTCACCGCCGTCTACTTGCCGAAAGATCAATCGAAACCATTTCCATTTCTGATGCAGCGCACGCCATACGACGTTGCGCCCTATGGCGTTGATCACTACCCCAAGCGATTGGGGCCAGCGGAAGAATTCGACAAGGCCGGCTACATTTACGTCATGCAGGACGTGCGCGGTCGCTATCAGTCCGAGGGCGTTTTCGTGGAGATGACGCCGCACAAATCAGTGAAGAAAGCCAACGATGTCGATGAAAGTACCGACATGTTCGACACCGTTGATTGGTTGCTGAAAAACATTCCGAACAACAATGGCAGGGTCGGTATCTGGGGGATTTCCTACCCCGGCTTCTTTGTCTCGGCGAGTATTATCGATGGCCATCCCGCGATCAAGGCCGCCTCGCCGCAGGCACCCATCACAGACCTTTACATGAACGACGACAGTTACCATAACGGCGCATTCATGCTGGCGGCAAACTATGGTTTTTATACATTTTTCAAACAACAGGATTCACCTTCGTTGCCACCAAAGACCTTCGTGCCCTATGAATACGGCACGGCCAACGGCTACGAATATTTTTTGAAGCTGGGCACGCTGTCCAATATCATTGCCACGCTGGAAAAGGAAAAAGGTTCGTTGTTCGGGGACCAGGCCAAGCGCGACACCTATAGCGAATTCTGGAGCCCCGCAACATTGCCGCACACCTGAAAAACATCAAGGCCGCCGTGCTGACGGTCGGTGGCTGGTACGATGCCGAGGATCCACAAGGACCACTGACGACCTACCGCAGCATCAAGCAACATAATCCGGGGACGTTCAATGCCATCGTGATGGGGCCGTGGGCGCATGGTGGATGGGATGGCCTTGAGGGCGCTCAATTGGGCCGCGTCAGCTTTGCAGCCAAGACAGCCGACTATTACCGCAAAAACATTCTGTTTCCGTTCTTCGAGAAATTTCTCAGAGATAAAGCGGCCGATAAGGGCGCCGAGAAAGGTGCGGAAAAGGATAAAGCCGAGAAAAAATTAGCCGAAGCTTATGCCTTTGAAACCGGCACCAATATCTGGCGCGAGTACCCAGCCTGGCCACCGAAAGAAGCGCAAAAGCGCACGCTATATTTTCAGGGCAATGGCAAACTGTCCTGGAGCAAACCCGCAGCAACCACTGGCTTTGATGAATACATCAGCGATCCGGCCAAACCAGTGCCTTTTACCGATGCCATCAGCACCCGCGTCCCGCAGGAATATGTGGTTGGCGACCAACGTTTTGCATCTACGCGACCCGATGTGCTGGTGTATCAAACCGACGTGCTGGACGAAGACATCACCGTACTCGGCCCTTTATTGCCGCGCCTGTTTGTTTCCACCACGGGCACGGATTCCGATTTTGTGGTGAAGCTGATCGATGTCTATCCCAGCGAATATCCGGATGCGCCAGGGACCGAGCCGCCGCCCGCAAAGAGAAAAGATGTGACGATACCGAAATTTCAAATGGCGGGTTACCAGCAGTTGATTCGCGGTGAACCGATGCGCGGAAAATTTCGCAATAGCTTTGAAACGCCCGTGCCCTTCGTGCCGGATAAGGTCGAAGCGCTCAATTTCAGCATGCCCGACATCAACCACACGTTTCGTCGCGGGCATCGCATCATGGTGCAAGTGCAAAGCTCCTGGTTTCCCTTGGTTGATCTGAATCCGCAGACGTTCGTACGGATTCCGGAAGCGAAAGCGGAGGATTTCAAGAAGGCCACGCAGCGTGTGTATCGTTCCGGGGTGCAAGCGTCGGGGATTGAAGTGCAAGTGCTGGGAAAGTAACGGGCTATTTCAGCGCCTCAATAATCTTCTCCACTACCGCCTTCCCCGGCGGCGTCCACGGCGCGATCAATTCAAAGTGCCCCGAATTTTCCAGCGTGATCAACTCAACGCTTTCGCCTTTCTCCTTCGCACGCGTTTGGTAGCGCAACCCAATCGCAGGCGGCACGATGCCATCAAAAACGCCGTGTATCAAAATCTGCTTCACGCCGAGCGGCAACATTTCAGATGGCGAGGTATCGAGGAAGGGCGCGTTCCTGGGGCCGCTTGCGCTCAAGCGCGTTGCGGTATCGACAAGTTGATCAATCGTTTTGTCGCCACACGCGTGGGCGCCGGCGCGCGCGAAGTGCGCAAGATCAGGGATGGCTGCGATGCCGATGACCGCTTTGAAGTTCACAGCCTGCTCGCGCTTTAGCGTACTGCCAGTCGGAATTTTATTTTGAGCGGCAACCCAAAGTGCCAGATGCCCGCCCGCGGAGTGGCCTGTCACCACGGCGCGGTTCAAGTCGAGATTGTATTTCTCGGCGATCATGCGCAGATGGGCAACAGCATTGGCCACGTCGTTGAACGTGCCGGGATAGCCGCCGCCACTGTGGCCAACGCGACGATAAGTGAGGCTCCACACCGCCACGCCGCGCTTTCGTAAATCGTCTGCCAGAAAAGCGACCAGCTCGGGCCCCGGCAAATCGGCGAGCCAGCAGCCGCCATGAATCAACACCACCACCGGCAGTGGGCTTTTGGACGATGCTGGCGGCAACCACAGTTCGCCAACCTGCATGGCATCCTTGCCATAGGCGATTTTATGGTCGGGCTGCGTGGCCTTCAGTGCTGGCTTGGTCAGAATCTGGCTGAAGGTGAGCGATTGCGATTCGGCGGATGCACTTGTCATGGCCAGCAATATAGCAAGAAACAATTTGTGCACCGTGTGCCTTGGATTAACTGATGATCACAGCAGGATCATCGCATACCAATGCGGTCCCGGCGATGGATTGCACGGAGCCGCGTCGATCATGTCGCGCCTTGTACCTCGTCGCAATGCAACGGCATCAGTAAAAAGCGAGATGGATGTGAACTTTGTAGTTTGCATCGCTCAGCTTGAATTTGCCGAACCCAATCAGCAGTGATGAACGCAACACATTCATTTGCTGCATCGATAACATGCCCAACGAATGAAGAACGCCATTCGGTGCGGCTGATGAATCAATAGTGCCTGGAACGCCGCGCCAGCACTAGAGTTTATTGAAAAACTCGATTGACTGGCGGCGTGTCGTGCCTGACCTGCTATTGATCCGGCAATCAAAATTGATAATTCATTGCATGGCGATTGCGTTTTACTGATCTTAGATTATCGGGAGCGGACGAAGCGCTTCCTGCTGCGTCGCCCTGATCTGGCCGCGTGCTATGTCGTCGCACAACAGCAGGTTTCTCTCTGCGTTCGAAATGACAGCAGTTTTTCAAGCTCGCGCCGATGTACTCAATGTGGTGACGTTGATTGAGCCCATCGCCGCAATCACCCGTGGTGCGAGTCAAAGCCAACCAGCAAGTGTTTGTCCTACGCATACATCAGAATTTGCCGCTACACGGCATACAGTGCGCAGAATAAATTGTAGGCAGAACCGCTCATCAGCGAATTCTCATTCGGTCGATTGATGATCGTCTGCAACTTTACTTCTGGAGATAAAAACTATGAACAAAGATCAAGTCAAAGGCAGCATCAAAGTCGCTAAAGGCAAAATTCAGCAGGGCGTTGCAAAGATCACTGGCAACGAAACGCAAGAGGCGAAAGGTTTGTTGAAAGAAGTCGCTGGCAAAGCGCAAAAGAACTACGGCGATGCAAAAGAAACGCTGAAGGATGTTGCAAACGGCAAGTAAGCCGTGAGTCGGCTGGAGCTCCTACCGAAAAGACAAAACAAAGACGAGAAGCAGACGCACTTCAGAGGCGCAGGAGACTTAGCTACTTTTAGGGGCTAGAAGGGCTGCTTCTCAAATACAACGCGTGATATTCGTAGCGCGGAAAACTCTGAGCGCTCGGCAAACTCGCAGCATCTTGATTTGCAGTTCGCCATTTAGCGGGTTACTCAGGCCTGAAACTCGATCGGCATGGCCGATGCGCCAACACGTTCAGAACCAAAACTCGCCGGGCACCAGATCGCGTGGGCTGATTCAATCCTCGCAGAAACGCAACGGCTTTCTCAACTCGTCGATAACCTGCTCGACATGGCGCGACTTGAGGCGGGCGAGGTCAAGCTGAATGCGCAATGGCAACCGGTGGAGGAAGTCGTGGGCAGCGCGCTGCGTGTGAGCCGTCCGGTATTGCTTGCGCATCAGATCGTTACGCACTTGCCCGCAGATTTGCCATTGGTGAGATTCGACGCCTTGCTGATCGAACGCGTGCTTTGCAACCTGCTCGAAAACGCTGCGGAATATACGCCTACTGATTCCACCACACCATCGCTGCGGGCAAGCTGGGCAACTGGCTCGAAGTCTCGGTCGCCGACTACGGCCCCGGTGTCCCCGCTGAATTTGCGGCAAGCTTGTTCGACAAATTCACCCGGGCCGCGCCGGAATCGACGGTGCGTGGTGTCGGGCTGGGTTTGGCGATTTGCCGCGCCATGGTTGAAGCGCATGGCGGAAGTATCCACGCTGAAAACCTGCCGAGGCACGGGGCAAGATTCGTGCTCACACTGCCACTCGGCATGCCTCCAGCGATTGAAGCGGAAGCGCAAGAGGAAAGGCCTACATGAGTGCACGACAAGTCGAACGCAAACTTTCCTTTTGCGGCTGGGAAGCTCGCCAAATGGCGATCTACATGTAATGTGCGAATAGAAGTTGGGCAAAAGATAACTGCGATTTTGTGTTGATGCAAAGATGCTAAAATGATGCATAAACATCAACTGGACTCAAACCATGCGCACTACGCTCAGCATTGATGACGATGTTCTCAACGCTGCCAAACATGAAGCACTTCGACGCAATACCACTCTTAGCGAAGTGGCCACTGAACTAATCCGTGCTGGGTTACGTTCACGCGCCGAAACGCCAATCAAGCCAGCGGCCACCATTGGTCGCTTCGCTATTCTCCCGCCGCGTGATGAAATCATTACGCCGGAACATGTCCGCAAACTGATGGAGCAGGAAGGCATATAGCCCATGCGCTATCTGTTGGACGTAAATCTCTGGATCGCCTTGCTCGACGATGCACACACGCACTCGGCGCGCGCCAACGCCTTCATCGAGAAGCGCAGTATCAAGATCGCGACTTGCCCGCTGGTGGAGAATGGCGTTATTCGCGTACTCAACCTGCCGGGCTACGGCATGCGTGGTGCCATCGGCATTGATCAGGTTCGACAGCAGCTAAAGCGCGCGACAACCGAGCTCGACCACGAATTTTGGCCTGATGATGTTTCTGTACTTGACGATGACCGCGTTCATTTCGACAAGGTCTTCGGCCACAATCAAATAACCGATGTCTATCTTTTGACGCTGGCTGTCGCGCATCGCGGGGCGCTCGTCACGTTTGATCAGCACATCGCATTGGCAGCGGTGAAGGGTGCGACTGATGAGCATCTTGTCGTTCTGCGGTGATTGTGGCAGAGCGCGATGCGGGTTCAATTTTCGAGACGAATCAACAAGAATTATTTTGAAGAAATAGACCGTGGTCTGTCCCCAATGCTGCATCGATGCATTCTCGATTTCAAAATTTAAAGCGAATTTGACCCCAATACGCCGCTGACGAGCGCCGGTCAGGCGCTCGGCTGCCGACCAGAAGTAAGGTTCAAACGCAAGCGTGCGCGCATACTGCTCGACGCAATTGCGATGCGTAGACAAGGTTCGGTTGGTCGGAAAGCTGGGACAGATTGATGCGGCGATTTGGCATCCGGTGTTGATGCGGATACTGGCCTGAACAGTTTTGGTTTTGTTTGGGAAGAATGTGAGTCGAACTGTTTTCAGCGAAAACAATTTGACCCTTGGGTTTTTAGAAAGGGAAATTTGATGAAAAGATTACTCGGCACCGTCGTTGCGCTTTGCCTAATCGCTACCGGTGAGGCACACGGCCAATCCGCCAAAGATGCTTTCAAAGAGTTAAAAAGGATTGAGGCCAAGGTAGAGGTCGGAATAACTTACCAAAAGTATCGAGAGGCGCTTGGCGACGCGAATGTGGAACTGAAGCTGTTCCTAGAAAGTTCCGCTGCGAAAGAAGTCTCCGAATTGTCCGTCGCGCTGACTTCCGCCATGGAGAAGTACCGAGACGCTGGCGATCTCTGGGCGCTGACAATTGAAACTCGTCGTGTTCCGTTTTTCTCTCCCAATGCAAATCCAGTCGTAACCGGTGCGGCACTTACCGATTCCCTCTTTAAGAAATATCCTACGGCAAAAAACAAGCTCCAGAAGTACCGAGCCGAGTTCGGGCCAGAAATTACGCGAGAGGACTTCGTGCAGGTCATCTGGTCGGAAGCATCGTCGGACCTAAAGAAAGCGACGGCACTCATGAGCGCGAAATAGCTGGACGACCTGAATCTAACGCATGCCAAAAAATAGAGGCTCGCTCACTCCACCGTTCCACAACACAGGTTTTGCCACTTCCTGTATGCGCTGCTCGAACGTTGGGCGGGCGCGAACCTATCGTTTGCGGGATCGACACCCGCGTCATACCTAATTTCGATGGCGTCGAAGATCGCATTTCGAAATTCAGGATGGATAGAAATTGGCGACAATTTATGCCAAGGATACTGGTCGAGTAGATCCAATGCTGCCTCCCAGGTGTCGACGGTCTTTGATTCGTGACCAATCCATTCTTCATCGAGGAGTTCTGGCGTCCAATCACGAACGCTTCGGCGGAATACCCAGCCATCGCCTTTTCGATACCCCACCAAGTCCAGTCCTCCCCCCTCCGCAGCAAGGTGCAGAATAATTTCGGCGCGTGACGTAGCCGAAAGCTTTCCCTCGGTCTCATCGATTCCCCGTAACTCGGCCATCAAAATGGCGTGGTCAGAGAGTGGCGCTTCAGATGCGGTGCCAGCCAGTACGTGATGTCCGACCCTTGTTATGTACGACGTCGCGATTTCGCCGACATTGGCTGTTGCAAGCACGTGGTCAATCCGGCTGCCGGACGCTCCGCCGCCTGCGTTGTAACTCCATTCGCCGCTCGGGGCGGGCATCATCCAGCCGAGCTCTTGCAGTTGGCTCATATGCCTTCCGCCCAAGGAGCGAGGGTTGGCGGGATCACCATTCATATCGCCAACGATTAGAACGCTGCGATCTGTCATACCTTCGAGGCTGTGCTTCAACGCCGTCCAGTAGGCGTCAATCTCCGCGTTCGTCTTGTATGCGGGCGCGCGTAGGCCGACTATTTCAAGGCCTGAATCCAGAAGATGAATGCTTAGGAAGTTTGTATCAGCATGGCTATCGAGGACCGGCGCCAAAACAGACCCTAGTGAATGCCCTCGCTTTGACGCCACCAGAACCTGGTTGTGTCCCTCAATTTGCTTCGAGACAGAAATATGCAATAGCCCTTTCTCTTCAAGAGCCTTCTTGAAAGTCGCTCGCGAGTCGCCGTCGACGTATTCAGTAAGCACCAAGACATCAGGGGCAATCTCGCCAATCACGTCGACAATGCCTTGAGGGATGGCTTTCATGCGAGAGCGGTGGTTCAGGTTCCACGCAGCGATCTTCATGGGGCACGTTTCCTTGCGGCGGAAATCACTAATTCTAAGGGGCGTGAATTTTTTTGCGTAGTAAATCTATAAGCAACCCGCTAAATATTTTCGCCTTTACTTAACCATGCGTAACTCAAGCTGCCATCGGCTCGACTAACGCATCAATTTTCGCAGAAATTTCTCCGCGAGCCGTCCGTAGCTCGCAGTCTTTTTGCAAATTCAGCCATAGCTCTGCCGATGTCCCAAGATAGCGCGCGAGTCGCAATGCGGTGTCGGCGGTGATTGCACGTTGGCCTTTGAATATGGCCGTGATTCGGTTGGTGGGAACATGCAATAAATTGGCCAGTGCATTGGCGCTGAGTTTGTGAGGCACCATGAATTCCGTCTCGAGATATTTGCCTCGGTGCGTGATCGTCAGCCGCTTGCGCGGGTTCGCGAGGATGGCGGTGAAATCAGTTTTCGCCAGGTCTTGTATGCGTATGCTCAACTTCATGTTTCTTCTGGCGATCAAGGGAATCAGCTCTTTGCGTAATGCGTGTGGTGGTCTGGCGGCGGCTGGGGCTGCGTGAAGCGATAGGGGATTATTTTATACGGGCTTGGTGTTTCCCGGAATGGTTGACGAGAGGCTACCGGTATTTCCTTCGGCTCATAGCACATTCAATTGTAGACCGCCATTTGGTGCGCATCCCGGACCGAAAGTGCCCAGAAAGCCGCGCCAGTTAATGAGTTTGAACATTTGATGCTACGGACATATTCCCGCTAAACTTTTCCCCTTCGCCTCACCTGAGAACATCATGGCAGACCGCCAATTCGGTTTCGAAACCCTCGCACTGCACGCCGGACAAATTCCCGACGCCGCAACCGGCGCACGCGCGTTGCCGATTTATCAAACGACATCATTCGTTTTCGATAGCGCAGATCACGCCGCCTCATTATTCAATCTGCAGACTTTCGGTAACGTGTACACGCGCCTGTCAAACCCAACCACTGCGGCTTTCGAGGAGCGCTGTGCCGCGCTCGAAGGTGGCCGCGCGGCAGTCGCGACGGCGAGCGGACAGGCGGCGTCGATGGTGGCGCTCCTGAATATTGTCGAAACGGGGGATCACATCGTCTCGTCGTCCAAGCTCTACGGCGGTACGCACACGATGTTCAACGTCAATTTCAAAAAACTTGGCATCGACGCAACGCTGGTCGATCCGGATGAACCGGTGAATTTTCGTACTGCCATTCGCCCCAATACCAAAGCCATCTTTTCCGAAACGCTGGGCAATCCCGCCATCAACATGGTGGACCTTGAAGCGGTCGGCAAGATTGCGCGTGAAGCTGGCGTTCCGTTCATCGTCGACAACACCGCCGCCTCGCCTTACCTTTGCCAGCCATTGCAGCACGGCGCGGATATCGTGGTGCACTCTGCTACCAAATTCATGGGAGGCCATGGCACGACGATGGGTGGCGTGGTGATCGAGAGTGGCAAATTTCCCTGGGGCAACGGCAAATTTCCGTCGATGAACGAGCCGTCGGCCGGTTATCACGGCGTACGTTTTTTTGAGACGTTCGGCGATTTTGCGTACACGATGAAGGCACGTATGGAGGTCATGCGCGTGTTTGGCCCGACGCTGGCGCCGTTCAGTGCGTGGCAACTGATGCAGGGAATCGAAACGCTGCCGGTGCGCATGGAACGGCATTGCGCCAATGCGATGGCAGTGGCAATATTTCTGCAATCGCATCCTAAGGTCGCATGGGTGAATTACCCGGGGCTTCCATCGAATCGCTATCATGATTTGGTAAAACGCTATATGCCGAAAGGCGCGGGCGCGTTGCTTTCGTTCGGCATCAAGGGTGGCTTTGTGTCGGGCGTCAAATTTATCGAGTCACTGCAGTTCATCAGTCATCTGGCAAATATTGGCGATGCGAAATCACTGGTGATTCATCCTGCCTCCACCACGCACCGGCAATTGTCCGAGGAAGATCAGATCAAGGCGGGTGTGCCGCCCGACATGGTGCGGCTGTCGATTGGGCTTGAGACGATTGACGACATCATCTGGGATATTGAGCAGGCGCTGGCTGCTGCAACGCTTAGCTACTTGGGATAAATCGCGCCAAGAACTGCGGCGTGCCTTGCACCCGTTGTCGCGCGCAGATCCAGCGCGTGGCGCTCAATGGCCAGTTTGGCGAACCATGCAAATGCAAGCGCTTCAACCTGTTGCGCTGGAACACCAAAAGCATCGGTCTTGTCGATTTTTGTGCCAGGAAGTTGTTGTGCGAGGCGCGCCATCAGCGCGCCATTCTGTGCGCCACCTCCGCAAACCAGCACCCGATTACAGTCCGTCGCGTAACGCTTTATGTCGTTGACAATTGAGGTCGCGGTGAGTTCAAGCAGCGTGCGCTGAACATCGACAGCCTTCTCGTTTCCAGTGAGGCGCTGTTCCAGCCACGCGAGGTTGAATTGATCACGACCGGTGCTCTTGGGCGGTGCTTGGCCAAAATATTTTTCGCTCAGGAACTGGCCGGAAAGCCGCGCCAGTGCTTGACCTTGCGTTGCCCATCCGCCGCTTTCGTCAAACTGTTTGGCGAGATGTTTGTCGATCCATGCGTCCATCAAACAGTTTCCTGGTCCGCAGTCGAATCCCCATGCAGGTTTGTCTTTTTCCAGAACCGTGATGTTGGCGATCCCGCCGATATTCACAACGACGCGCGTTTCATCAGGGGTGCGAAAAATGCCGTCATGAAACGCCGGCACCAGCGGCGCGCCTTGACCACCTGCAGCAATGTCGCGGGAACGAAAATCGGCGACGACATCAATTGAGGTCAACTCTGACAGCCGGGCCGGATTATTCAATTGAACCGTGAAGCCCAGGTCCGGACGATGTCGCACCGTTTGGCCATGGCAGCCTATTGCAACAACATCGCTTGGCAATGTTCCGGTGCTATTGAGAAGTTTGGCAATCGCACTCGCATATACACCGGCCAGCGCGTTGGCGGCGAGGTGGCTGCGCTCGATTTCGTTCTCTCCCGCGACATTCAACGCCAGTAATTCAGCGCGCAGCGGTGGCGGGAAGTCTTCGCTATGAAAGCCAATGACGCGAGGAATCAAGTCGGCAAAATCGGCAAGGATGACATCGACACCGTCGATGCTGGTGCCGGACATCACACCAAGGTAAAGCGATGAGGCGTTACTCAAATTTGCCGAAGCTGGTGTCGCGCAACAGCACGAGCTGCTCGCTTTGTGCTTGCGCAGATTGTTTGAACGCCGCGATATATTTTTGTGCGAGCGGTTCTGCTTTGGGCAATGCCACTCTCATCGGGTCCTGATGGCTGCCTGCGATTTTGAATTCGTAATGCAGATGCGGCCCTGTGGCCCAGCCAGTCGCGCCAACATAGCCGATGGTTTGGCCTTGGCTCACGCGCGAGCCGCGGCGCACATTTGCAGCGAAACCGGACATATGGGCGTAAAGCGTAGTGACGTTGCCGGAGTGGCGAATCTCGATCACATTGCCGTAGCCGCCTTTGACACCGGCAAATTCGATCGTGCCATCGGCTGTCGCCCAAATCGGCGTGCCTCGCGGTGCGGCGAAATCCACGCCGGTATGCTGACGCCAGTTCTTCATTAAAGGATGAAAGCGTCCGCCGAACCCTGATGACACGCGAGAAAACGCGAGCGCTGACCGCAGGAACGACTTCGCCCGGTTCTGGCCTTCGGCGGAGTAATAGCCATCACTGCCATCGGCATCGGTGAACAGGTAGGCCTCGAATGTTTTGCCTTTGTTGCTGAATTCGGCAGATAGTACGCGACCTGCACCTAGTGGTTCGCCGTCCTGGTACAACATTTCGTAGACGACGGAAAATTGATCGCCTTTGCGCAAATCAACGTGAAAATCAATGTCGGTAGAAAAAATACGGGCAATCTGGTTAGCGACGGCATCGGGAATATCGGCATTGTCGGTCGCGCTGTATAGAGAAGAGCGGATGACGCCTGATCGGCGAACCTGCTGTGCGGTTGGCACGACCTTCTTCTTCTCAGCATTGAAACCAGCGCCACTGTCTTGTCTCGTTACATGAAGGTACTCTTCACTGCCGTACAAATATTTCAACGACAGCAGCTTGCCCTCTGCGTTTGTCGTTGCTTGCAGGGTGCGATTGGGGCGAAGCTGGAAGATGGCCTTTGCAGCGGGCTCAGTGCGCAGAAAAGTAAATGCAGCCGGATCGTCCACGTTCAGCCGTTGTAACAATGTGGCGACGGTATCGCCGCGTTGCACGCGTTCGCTGGCTCGAAATTGCTCGGCTTTTGACGCTTCCTGTTCCAAGGTAGGAAGGTTTAGCGATGCAGTAATTTCATGGCGCTCGATTTTGTCGAGCTGGGTATCGGTAGCGACGCCGAACGCGGTGAGTACCCCAAAAACTGGCAACGCAAATAGTACCGACACAGCGATCAAGGCGCGCTTCGGAAGAAAGGCCCATAGTCGGAGCAGTGTCTTTTGCGCTACTATTTTAGATTCGGTGAACGGCATGGTGTCCTGAGAAATATTGGCCTTGCGGTTCGTCTCTGAAACGCAAGGCTTTGAAGAATATCAGAATAACGGCTGAATCGTCACCCCCATATTTAATTTACCCATACCACCACATGACTGCCCCAACCGATATCGATGCCGCCTTGGCGAAAATCAAACACGGTGCCGATGACTTGATTGTCGATGCCGAGATGCGAAAAAAACTTGAGAGCGGGCGCAAACTTCGCATCAAGCTGGGCCTTGATCCCACCGCACCGGACTTGCATTTAGGGCACACGGTGGTACTAAACAAGATGCGTCAATTCCAGGATTTGGGGCATAGCGTTATCTTCCTGATTGGTGACTTTACGTCGATGATCGGCGATCCAAGCGGTCGCAACGCAACCCGACCACCGCTGACACGCGAGCAAATCGACGCAAACGCCAAAACCTATTTTGCGCAGGCGAGTATGGTGCTGGATCCAGAAAAGACCGAAATTCGCTACAACTCTGAGTGGTGTGATCCGCTTGGTGCACGCGGCATGATCCAGCTTGCGTCGCGCTGGACGGTCGCGCGCATGCTGGAGCGAGACGATTTCACCAAGCGATTTGAGAGCAAAACGCCGATCTCGGTACACGAATTTCTTTATCCCTTGATGCAAGGTTATGACTCGGTCGCCCTTAAGGCTGACGTAGAGCTCGGCGGTACTGATCAAAAATTCAATCTGCTGGTGGGGCGTGAGCTACAGAAGCAATATGGACAGGAACCACAGTGCATTCTGACGATGCCGTTGCTCGAAGGCTTGGATGGCGTTGAAAAAATGTCCAAGTCCAAGAATAACTATGTCGGCATTACTGATAAGCCGAGCGATATGTTCGGAAAGCTGATGTCAATTTCTGACGACATGATGTGGAGATATATCGGATTGCTTTCGTTTAAATCCATTGATGTCGTTGCGGGTTGGAAGAAGGAAGTCGGCGGCGGGCGCAATCCACGCGACATTAAAGTTGCCTTCGCGCAGGAAATTGTCGGGCGCTTCCACTCCGGAGCATTGGCAGAGGCGGCGTTACGTGATTTTGAGTCGCGTCACCATGGTGGCATTCCTGATGATTTACCGGAAGTAACGCTGATCGCAGCCGGTGCTGGACTAGGCATCGCGCAATTACTTAAACAAGCGGGTCTGACGCCAAGTACTTCTGAGGCGCTGCGAATGGTCGAGCAAGGTGGCGTAAGACTCGACGGCGAAAAGGTGTCTGATAAAGCGCTCACTATCGCCAAAGGCGCGACAGTCGTGGCTCAGGTCGGTAAGCGCAAGTTCGCACGCATCACTGTCCAATAATTTTCAGTCGGTTAACAACTTTTTTCGCAAAAGAACTTGACCGTTTTTCCGCAAAGCAGCATAATGCGAATCCTCCTCACAAAACGCAGCAACATGCGATTTGAGGCAGCAACAAAGTTGCTGTAGGAATCGTTCTTTAAAAACATAGACAATCGATAGATGTGGGCGCTGGGTAGATTGAGTGCCCTGTGTTGACGGATTAGCTGGTGCTGTCAAAGGCGCTGGT
>JAYURJ010000028.1:0-53576 GCA_043756275.1 Betaproteobacteria bacterium
GCGGGTATCGATGTAGCCACCCTGAGAGAGCAGGGTGTCGCCGTCGACATGATGAACTGGCGTGGTGTGTTCGGCGCGCCCGGCACCACGGATGCGCAAAAGAAAGAGCTTCTCGCCGCTATCGATGCGACCGTTAAGAGCCCGGCCTGGAAAGAAACGCTGACCAAGATGGATTGGACCGACATCTATCTTTCCGGGGATGCCTTTAGCAAATACCTTGAAGACGAAAATAAACGCGTCGGCGATATTCTGTCCAAGCTGAATCTGAAGAAGTAACGCGGCAGCCGATCCCGATATGGGGCAACCCACGGCACACGGTGAAATATCGAGTGCGGCATCGGCCGGGGGCAGACCTGTCGGCCAGATTTTGGTCGCAGCAGGGGTGCTGGCATTTGGCATCGCACTCGCGTATGGCACCGCGCTGCTGCCGGCGGCCACCGGCTACGCCAAGGTCGGCCCGCGGCTGATGCCCACCATTGTGTCGGGCGGATTGATCCTGCTCGGATTGGTGTTGCTAAAAGAAGCGCTGGTCGGCGGCTTTCGTGGTGTGGATGAAACCGAAGCGGCTGCAAACCCGACCGATTGGCGTGCCATCGCGTGGATCAGTGCGGCCATTATCGCCAACGGCATCCTGATGGTGCCGGTCGGCTTCGTGCTCGCAGGCACCGTGCTGTTCGTGCTCGCCGCGCGTGGATTTGGCGACAAGGCCTGGGTAAAGAACGCGATCATCGGCTTGATTATTGCCATCATTACGTATGTGTTTTTCAACTACGGTCTGGGGCTTGGTTTGCCGCGCGGAATTCTGCCCGTCTAAGCCCGCACACCAGGGTATGACCACACCACAAGGACCACCATGGAAGTCCTGACTTTCTTGGCCAACGGTTTTTCGTTGGCACTGACAATGCAAAATCTGCTGTGGTGCCTGGTCGGTGTGACATTGGGTACCGCCGTGGGTGTGCTGCCCGGCATCGGTCCGGCAGTCACCGTCGCGCTGTTATTGCCGGTGACGACCAAGATTGATCCGTCCGGCGCGTTGATCATGTTTGCCGGCATTTATTACGGCGCCATGTACGGCGGATCGACCACGTCGATCCTGCTCAACACACCCGGCGAATCGGCCACCATCATCACCGCGATGGAGGGCAACCAGATGGCCAAACGGGGCCGAGCGGGGGCCGCGCTTTCGACCAGTGCCATTGGCTCGTTCGTCGCCGGCACCCTGACCGTCGTCGCGTTGACGTTTGTGTCGCCGATTGTGGTGGATGTCGCGTTGCAGTTCGGCCCGCCGGAATTTTTTGCGCTGATGGTGCTGGCATTCATCACGGTTTCGGCCGTACTCGGCGCGTCGGCGTTGCGTGGTATCACGGCGCTGTTTATCGGTCTCGCCATTGGCCTGGTGGGTATCGACAGCCAGTCAGGCACTGCGCGCTTTGCGTTCGCGATCCCGCAACTGCTCGATGGCATCGAGGTCGTCACCGTCGCGGTGGGGCTATTTGCGGTTGGGGAAACACTGTGGGTCGCGTCCAAAGAAGGCAGTATCAAAGATTCAGTGATGAAAATGACCGATTCAATCTGGATGAAGGCCGAGGACTGGAAACGGTCGTGGAAACCCTGGCTGCGCGGCTCTGCAATTGGCTTCCCCTTCGGCGCAATCCCGGCGGGCGGCGCAGAGATTCCGACCTTTCTTTCGTATGCACTCGAAAAGAAGCTCACAAAACACCCTGAAGAGTTTGGCAAGGGTGCGATTGAAGGCGTTGCCGGGCCGGAAGCGGCGAACAATGCGTCATCAACCGGCACTATGACCACGTTGCTGGCACTAGGCCTGCCCACGTCCGCCACCGCAGCCATCCTGCTCGCGGCTTTTCAGCAATACGGCCTGCAACCCGGGCCGTTGCTGTTTGTCAATTCTGCCGATCTTGTCTGGACGCTGATCGCCTCGATGTACATCGGCAATGTGATGTTGCTGGTGCTGAATTTGCCGCTGGTTGGTTTGTGGGTGAAACTGCTGAAGATTCCCAAGCATCTGCTCTACGCTGGCATCCTGATTTTTGCCACACTCGGTGTTTACGGCATGCGCCAGTCCGCGTTTGATATTTTTCTGTTGTACGCGATTGGACTCCTCGGTTTTATGATGCGCCGCTATGATTTTCCCACCGGCCCCGTGCTCATCGGCATGATTCTCGGCCCGCTAGCCGAAGCGCAATTGCGTCGCTCGTTGTCGATCAGCCAGGGTGACTGGATGATATTTCTGCAAAAACCGCTGTCGGCCACATTGCTCGCGATCACGGTGCTTATCGTGGCCGGGCCGTGGCTGATGAAGAAAATAAAGAAAAACTAACAAACACAAGCACTGGCGCGGCTTGCAGGCAATAAATGTCTGCGAAGCCGCGCCAGTGCTTATTTTTTGACGTTCTGATATGCCCAACCAGCCAAGATGAAAATTCACTACGACCGCTTCTATCGCTACGCCGAATTCACCGAACTCCTCCACGCGCTCGTCAAAAAATATCCGCAACTGCTTGCAATCGAAAGCATTGGCAAAAGCCATGAGGGCAAAGATATTTGGGTCGTGACTGCGACCAATCAGAAAACCGGGGCCGCTGCCGACAAACCCGCCTATTGGGTTGACGCTAACATTCACGCCAGCGAATTAGCGGGCGGTGCGGCGAGTCTGTATCTGATCGATACCCTCACCAAGAATTACGGCAAGCGTGACGACATCACCCGCTGCATGGACACGCGCGTGATGTACATCTGCCCGCGCATCAATCCCGACGGTGCCGAGTGGGCGATGCGTGACACACCGAAGATTGTTCGCTCTTCGACGCGCTCGTACCCGTACGACGAAGAACATATCGAAGGCATGGACATCGAAGACGTGAATGGCGATGGCCGCATTCTGTCGATGCGCATCAAGGACGATAACGGCAACTGGAAGACGCATCCAGATGAGCCACGGTTGATGATCCCGCGCGGGCCGACCGAATACGGCGGCACCTATTACCGCATGCTGCCCGAAGGCACCATCCGCAATTACGACGGCGTCTCGATCAAGGTCAACAAGGACAAGCAGGGGCTGGATCTCAATCGCAATTTCCCCGCCGGCTGGCGGCAGGAGCACGAGCAATTCGGCGCTGGCCCCTATCCGACATCGGAACCGGAAGTGCGGGCCGTGGTGCACTTCATTACCCATCACGCCAACATTACCGGTGGTCTCTCGTTTCACACCTGGAGCGGTGTGCTGCTGCGCCCGTTTGCGACGATGGCGGACGATGAGATGCCGCCGGAAGATTTATGGACGTACAAAAAGCAGGGCGAGGAGGGCACGAAAATCACCGGCTATCCGGCCATCAGCGTGTACCACGAGTTTCGCTATCACCCCAAGGATGTCATCACCGGTGCGTTCGACTGGATTTACGAACACCTCGGCCTGTACGAATGGACGATTGAAATCTGGTGCCCGATGCGAGAAGCGGGCATCAAGGATTACAAATACATCGACTGGTTTCGCGATCACCCGGTTGAGGATGATCTGAAAATGCTCGCCTGGGCCGACAAGGAATTGAAAGGCCGGGGCTATATTGACTGGACGAAATTTGATCACCCGCAACTGGGCGAAGTCGAAATTGGTGGCTGGGACAAAATCCACGCCTTCCGCAATCCGCCGCCGCATTTACTCGAAAAAGAAATCGCCAAATTTCCAGATTGGCTGGTGTGGAACGCGCTGATTTCACCCAAGCTTGAATTGGTTCACGCGAAGGCCGAGAACATTGGCGGCGATTCGTACCGCATCGAAGTTGCGGTGCAAAACACCGGCTACCTGCCGAGCTATGTGTCCAAACGTGCGCACGCACGCAAGCAATCGCGCGGTGTGGTGGGTGAGATTTCGCTGCCCGCAGGCGCGACATTGGTGTCAGGCAAATTGCGCGAAGTTGCGGGTGAACTTGAAGGCCGCGCGTACAAACACACGTTGATGAGTTTCTGGACGGATACCACACCGACGGCAGACAAGACTAAGCTGGAGTGGGTGGTGAATGCGCCAAAAGGTGGCAGTGTTGAACTGGTGATCAAGCACGAGAAGGCGGGTACTGTGCGGACCAGCTTGGAACTGAAGTCTGTGTAATCGTGGGAAGACCGGCGCGCGAATTGTTTTCCATTGCCCAATCAAAATGCCATTCAAACCCGATACGGATGTCGCACTCCCGGTAGCTTTGCGCTAAAGTCCTTGCTATTGCGGGTCACCAGCATCAGACCCGTTTCAAGTGATGTCGCGAGAATAATCGCATCAGGCAACTTTAAGCGTCGCTCACGTCGCAGCTTGATGGCGCGTTCGGCGATTGGCTCGCCGATGGGGATCACGGTGAAGCGATTGAGAAATGCGCGTGTCGTGTCCTCAAGTTCCGTATCGCCGCCGCTCATGACTTCCATCCATGTGACGATGCTGATGGCGCGTGACTCGTACAGGTCGAGCTCTTTCTTGGCCGCTGCGATGCCGTTCAAATAGTCAATGAGGATATTGGTATCGAATAACGCCTTCATGCGGGCAACTCACCGATCCCATTCGGCGCGCAATTTTTTCTGCACCGCCAGTCCGTCTGCGGGGCTGCGCTTTGGTGTTTTCCATGCGCCGAACGCAGTTTCGGTCTCGGCGTGGTGCACCACATACTGCGCGACCGCCTGGCGAATCAGTTCGGCGCGCGAAACACGTTTGCGCTGCTCGAGCTCTCGTAGTGCGGCAAGTTGCGATTCGGGCAAATCAATTATTGTGCGCATGTGCGGGCTCACGTTTTATGATGATTGATAACGTCATCATACTCGATATTTTGTATTTGCCAACCAGCACCAGCGGGCTTCAAAGGCACAGACAGAGACGCACTTCACGTAACCACTGTCATTTCGACCGCAGGGAGAAATCTGCTGTGCGCTTTTGAGCCGCCGAAAAATGATTTCTCCCTGCGGTCGAAATGACAATTTTTTAATGTGGTGAATGATCCTGACAGCACCGCATCGTTTTGAATCGCATGCTTCCTCTTTAGCTTGTTACTCCGCCGCTTGCACCGCCTCAGGCTGATAGCTCAACAACGGCGGACAGCTGCAAAACACATTCTTGTCACCATACACATTGTCGATACGGCTGACCGGCGGCCAGTACTTGGTCTGCTTTAATCCCTTGACCGGGAATGCGGCGCGCTGACGCGTGTAGTCGTGCGCCCATTCGTCGCTCATCACCATCGCCGCGGTATGCGGCGCGTTGCGCAGCGGGTTGTCGTCGCGGTCGGATTTACCTTCTTCCACGGCGCGAATTTCTTCGCGGATGGTGATCATGGCTTCGATGAAGCGGTCCAGCTCCTCCTTCGATTCGCTTTCGGTCGGCTCGACCATCAGCGTGCCGGAGACGGGGAACGACAGTGTCGGCGCATGGAACCCAAAATCGACCAGGCGCTTGGCGATGTCTTCAGCACTCACGCCGGTTTTGTCCTTCAACACACGCGGGTCGAGGATGCATTCGTGTGCGACCAGGCCACTTTTTCCCGTGTACAGCACCGGATAGTGCGGCACCAGTTTGGCTGCAATGTAGTTGGCGTTCAGTATCGCCACCTGTGTGGCCTGCTTCAACCCTTCCGCGCCCATGAGCGTGATGTACGCCCACGAGATGGCGAGGATGCTGGCGCTGCCGTACGGCGCTGCGGACACCGGCCCAACCGGATGATCGCGGTCGATGGTGGCGCGTGCCGGCAAGTAGGGTGCCAGATGTGCGCGTACCGCGACCGGGCCAACGCCAGGCCCACCACCGCCATGCGGAATGCAGAAGGTCTTGTGCAAATTCAGATGCGATACGTCCGCGCCGAATTTGCCCGGCCGTGCGGTGCCGACCAACGCGTTCATGTTCGCGCCATCGAGATACACCTGCCCGCCATGGTCATGAACGATCTTGCAGATATCGACGATGGCGTCTTCGAATACGCCATGTGTGGACGGATACGTCACCATCAACGCGGCGAGGTCGTCCTTGTGTGCCTCGGCCTGACGCTTCAAATCGGCGATGTCGACATTGCCGTCGCTGTCGCACGCGACCACCACCACCTCCATGCCGGCGAGATGCGCTGATGCCGGATTGGTGCCGTGTGCGGAGCTGGGGATGAGCACGATATTGCGGTACGCCTCGTTGCGCGCGCGGTGGTAAGCCTGAATCGCCAGCAAGCCTGCGTATTCGCCCTGCGCGCCGGAGTTGGGCTGCAGCGAGACGGCATCGTAGCCGGTGATTTCGCACAACATTTTTTCGAGACCCGTGATCATCTCGCGATAGCCCACCGTCTGATCGTCCGGCGCGAACGGGTGGATGTCGGCAAACTCAGGCCAGGTCACCGGGATCATCTCGGTGGTCGCGTTGAGCTTCATGGTGCAGGAGCCCAGCGGTATCATGGTGCGGTCCAGTGCCAGATCGCGGTCAGCCAGCATGCGTAGGTAGCGCAACATTGCTGTCTCGGAGTGATGGCGATTGAATACCGGATGCGTGAGGTATGCGGAGGTGCGCTGCAAATCGGTGGGTAGCATCATGTCCACTGAGGCTTCGATGGCCGCGAACGCGGGTGGCATTTTGCCTTCTGGCGCGAATACCTGCCAAAGCACTTCAATGTCTTCTGCTGTCGTGGTTTCGTCGAGCGATACACTCACCGTGCTGGTGTCGATGCGGCGCAGATTGATTTTCTTTGCCAGTGCACGCTGAATAATCGCGTCGGTCTCAGTGCCGGAGTGGATCTTCACGGTATCGAAAAATGCAGCGTCAGCAACATTGTGGCCGAGCAGCGACACGCCCTTCGCGAAGGTGGCCGCGAGTCTGTGCACATACAACGCGATGCGCTTCAACCCGACTGGGCCGTGATACGCGGCGTACATCGAGGCCATCACCGCCAGCAGTGCTTGCGCGGTGCAGATATTGCTGGTCGCTTTTTCGCGGCGAATATGCTGTTCACGTGTCTGCAACGTAAGGCGATACGCTGGGTTGCCCATCGTATCGATGGATACACCAACGAGGCGCCCCGGAAGCTGGCGTTTGTACGCATCCTTGCAAGCCATGAATGCCGCGTGTGGGCCGCCGAATCCCATCGGCACGCCGAAGTGCTGCGAATTGCCAATCGCAATGTCAGCGCCCAACTCACCGGGCGGCGTGAGCAACGTGAGGCTAAGCAGATCGGTGGCCATCGCGACCACGGCACCCTTGATCTGCACCGAGAGAATGAGTTTGCGGTAATCAATTACCGCGCCCGTGGATGCCGGGTATTGCAGCAGCAAGCCAAAAATATCGTGCTCGGTCGCCTTGGATGCATCACCGACAATGACTTCAATGCCCTGTCCTTCTGCGCGCGTGCGAACAACTTCAATCGTTTGCGGATGGCAAAGGTCGGAGACCAGAAATTTCGCGCTCTTGGCCTTGGCAAATCGCCGTGCAAGCGACATTGCTTCTGCAGCAGCGGTGCCTTCATCGAGCAATGATGCATTGGCGATATCGAGACCGGTCAAATCGCTGACCATGGTCTGGAAATTCAGCAACGCTTCAAGACGGCCTTGTGAAATTTCAGGTTGGTAGGGCGTGTAGGCGGTGTACCAGGCCGGGTTCTCGAGCACGTTGCGCAGAATCACCTTCGGCGTGTGCGAATGGTAATAGCCCATGCCGATGTAATTCTTGAACACCTTGTTCTTGTTGGCCAGTACTTTCATCATCGCCAGCACTTCGGGCTCGCTACGGGCTGATGGCAGTGCGAGTGGTGTGGCAGAGTGGATGCTCAGTGGCACGACATCGGCGATGAGTGCGTCCAGTGTTGCGCGGTTGAGCACGCCGAGCATGGTGCGCTGATCTTCAGCGGAGGGGCCGATGTGGCGGGCGATGAAGGCATCGCGGGAGAGGAGGGAATCGAGGGTGGGACGGGTGGTGGTCATGAAAGTTCTCAGCAAATGTTCCAAATTTCCGTTCGCCCTGAGCCTGTCGAAGCGCTAAGTGGGCTGAAGCCCGGTTCAACTGTGCGGCAGTCGCGCTTTAACAAGCTCCGCACGAACGGCACACATCAAGGTGCTTCGACAAGCTCAGCACGAACGGTGTTTTCATTAGCGGCTTTTCGCCTTGCGAATATCGCTTACGCCTCACCAATACTGATTGCGTAATCCGACGCACTGAGCAAGTCGCCCGTCGTCGCATCGGCCGCCGGCTTCATCTTGAACAACCACGATTCGTAAGGTTCGCTGTTTAGCGTCTCAGGCGAATCGGTCAACGGTGTGTTCACCGCAATGATTTCGCCCGCGACCGGAGCGTACGCATCCGATGCCGCTTTCACCGATTCGAGCACCACGCAGTTTTCCTTCGCGGCAAGGGTTCTCCCGACTTCAGGCAGCTCGATAAAAACCAGATCGCCCAATGCGCCCTGCGCATGGTCGGTAATGCCAATCGTCAGCGTGCCGTCCGGCTCGGTGCGAATCCATTCGTGGCTCTCGGTGTATTTCAAATCGGCGGGAATAGTCATGCGGGTTCTCCAGGTGTAGGTGAAGGTTAATGCGAATTAAATGAGGGATTGGCCGTTGCGGACGAAGGGAATCTTTACGACCAGGCAATCGAGCTGCTTCCCGCGTACCTCGGCCTGCACAGTGTCACCGACGGCAATGCCAACCGGTATGCGCGCCAGCGCGATCGACTTTGACAACGTGGGTGAAAACGTCCCGCTGGTGATTTCGCCGATGCCCTTGCCGGTGTGTATCACCTGGTGCGCACGCAGCACGCCGGGGGCTTTTAAAACCAGCCCGACCATCTGCATCGTGACTGGTTTCGCCTGCAGTGCCGTGCGGCCGACAAAATCGCGCGCCATCGTCAAATCCACGGTCCACGCCATACCAGATTCCAGCGGTGAGGTCGCCTCGGTCATGTCTTGCCCGTACAAATTCATGCCGGCTTCGAGACGCAGCGTGTCGCGCGCACCCAGACCACAGGGGCTGACACCGGCCACCCGCAATCTTTCCCAGAACATCACAGCCTGCGCATGGGGAACGATAATTTCAAAACCGACCTCACCCGTGTAGCCCGTGTAGGCGACAAAAAGTGCGCCAACTGTGATGCTGTTAAAAGGTTTCATCGCAGCGATGGTGGCCGCAGCTTCCGGCAGCATTTCACCGACGATGCGGCGCGCCTGCGGTCCTTGCACGGCGATTATCGCGACATCTTCTCTCGGCGTGAGCAAGACCTCGAAAGCACCCTTGACACGCAACGCCTCCAGCCAGGCGATGTCTTTCTCCGCCGTGCCGGCATTGACCACGAGGCGATAGTGCGTCGGCGTAAGAAAGTAAATAATCAAGTCGTCGATGATGCCGCCATCACGATTGAGCATGCACGTGTAAAGTGCCCGTCCCGGTGTGGCGAGCTTGTCGATATTGTTGGCCACCGCGTGGCGCAGAAACGCCGCTGCACCTGCGCCATGAACTTCAACTGCGCGCATATGCGACACATCGAACATGCCGGCATGGCGGCGCACTGCGTGATGCTCGTCGATCTGCGAGCCGTAATGCAACGGCATTTCCCAGCCGCCAAAATCGACCAGCTTGGCACCCGCACTTTGATGGGCTGCAAATAAGGGGGTGCGTTTAAGAATGTCGGGCACGGCAATCTCCAATGGATTCAAATGAAAAAGGGAGGTTTGCAACAACGTCTGACGGCTATCGCCAGAAATCTTGCAAACCTCCCCTCTGTCCTTGAACCTGAGAGATTACGGAATCAAACGACGATTCCGTGTGCCCCTTCGGTGGCGTGTGCATGACCATTGGCCACCACACCGCGCTCTCCAGAGAAGCTATGCAGTCCAGGTACGGTTACCTGAGCGATTGACGGGAGTTGCGCCTTCGGCGACGACCAATTTTCCGATCGTGCTCTCCCCGGACCACAAAACGCTTAAGGCCCGAAGATTAGGCGCAAACATGTCGTGCGTCAAGAAATTCCGATCGTGTCAGCGTTTTGCATAAATCCGTTGACGATTGAGCCGCGCCGAAATATCCTGTTGGATGGCAAAAGCGGATGTCTAAAATCGCCTGCCCAGACCGAGCAAAAGCTGACAACCGCGTGGGGCGCAGTCAAATAATTCATAGGCTGTTTTTCAACGGTCATGTCATCAAGGGAGAAGCTTATGACCGCGCAATATCCGCCTTTCATGTTTGCCTACACCTGTATTGGCGACATTTTTTCCAAGATGCGTGAGCATGATGTCCCGGATGTTTTTACGCACGATTTCCTGCGTTTCACGCTTGGATTTTCCCGTGAATCAGACCGCGCCTTTATTCCGCTTGCCAAGCGCACCGGACTGCTCAGTGACGAAGGCAAGCCGACCGATCTTTATCTGCGTCTGCGTGATCCTTCTCAAGCCGCTGAGGTGATAGGACTTGCAATGAAGCATGGCTACCCGATGTTCTATGCCAGACATCCTGAAGCGCATACGCTGGATCGCAAGGCATTGGCCGCGATGGTTGCAGAAGTCACCGGCATGGTGCATGGGCATGCCAGCGCCCGGGCGATTGTGGGAACATTTTTCGCGTTGAATAAATTGGCCAGCCCGAAAGCGGACACGCCTGCTGAAAACCGCCGCAAAGTCGCTGAGCGACGTAAACGCTGGTAAGCGGAAATCGGCAGGCAACAATACGGTCAATGAAGTCGACAAACACACCTCAATCGGTAACGTGATCGGTGCGAAATCCAACTGAACCATCGCGTCGCAGGCTTACTGCGCCTAACAAGTGGATAGGCCATGAAAAAGAAAAACTCCAGTATCGGCGAGGTTAGCAGGCATAAAGTGCCCTGAACACCGCACCAATGCTTGTGTTTTGTTTTTTATTCTTTGTCCAGCCATTTTTCATCCATTTATTACTAGATCGCCAAACCCGCCATGCAATATCGTCCTCTGGGCAACAGCCCGCTTAACGTTTCTGCGCTCTGTCTGGGCACCATGATGTTCGGCGACCAGACCGACATCAACGAGGCCCGCAGCATCGTCGCGCACGCGCGCGAGCAGGGCGTGAATTTCATCGACACCGCTGATGTTTATTCAATCGGCAAATCGGAGACGATGGTCGGGGCGCTCTTAAAAGACAACCGCACCGACTGGATCCTCGCCACCAAAATTGGCAACAAAATGTCTGAGCGCCCGAATGAAGTCGGTTATTCGCGCGCATGGATGATGAGCGAGTGTGAGGCCAGTTTGCAGCGTCTGGCCACCGACTACATCGACATCTATTATCTGCACCGCGATTACAACGGCATGGATCTGGAAGAGCCGTTGCGCGCCATTGCTGCGCTATTGCAGGCGGGCAAGATTCGCTATTGGGGCGTGTCGAATTTTCGCGGCTGGCGGATCGCCGAGATGGTGCGCCTTGCACGTGAGATGAATATGCCCGGTCCGGTCGTCTGCCAACCCTATTACAACTTGCTTAATCGCCAGCCGGAAGTGGAAGTGCTCCCCGCCTGTGCGCATTACGGCATCGGCGTGGTGCCCTACAGCCCGATTGCGCGCGGGGTGCTCTCCGGAAAATACGCACCGGGCAGCAAGCCTGCTGAGGGCACGCGTGCCGGACGAGGCGACAAACGCATGCTGGAAACCGAATTCCGTGCCGAGTCGCTGCTGATCGCTGAGACTTTGAAAGCGCATTGCGACAAAAAAGGGTTATCGCTGGCGCACTTTGCTACCGCCTGGGTGCTCGCCAACAAAGCCGTGAGTGCGGTAATCGCCGGGCCGCGCACGCTGGCGCAATGGCAGGATTATTTTGGCGCACTCGATTGCGTCATCAGCGCCGACGATGAAACGCTGGTCGATTCACTGGTGACACCGGGCCATCCTTCGACCGCCGGCTATAACGATCCGGTGTATCCGCTTAACGGTCGATAGTCAGGCATGCTTGCAGGCAGATTGCCCGGTTAATACGAATAGACCGACAAAAACCGCGCCAGTGCAGGCGCGCCTTTTCGGGATGTCGCGCAAAAGAAATAACAATCGCGGTGCCATGCGAAGACCGTCCCTTGTGGCGTCGGGCCGATCACCCAGCCGTGATCGGATGGGGTGTGTGCGGCAGTGCCGATCATCGTGATGATTCGTTCCACTTCTTGCCCCGCTTCATCGGCATCCCAGCATCTTGTCAATTGCAACTGTACCGTCTCGCCTTTGTCGGCGTAGACGGCGTTGACCGGATCGGTCGTTAACTCCCCAGAAGGTGTGGCCTGGGGGCGTTTGAAATCCCCGACCGTGGTTGGAAGCAAAACGTTGACATCGTTACCGACCGGGGCCTCACGCTGCAATCGTTGCAGCATTTCCGGACTGAATTTGGTGGCATTGATCACGTAAGAGGACGGCGAGGAGGATGGAGGCAAGGCTGCGCTGCGATCCAGTTTCTGCGTGACATCCGGGTCAAACGGCTGTGCTGATCCTGAATCCCCAGACGCTGTTGTAGCAACGGGAGCCCGATCAAGCTTTTGCGTTACATCAGGGTCGAATGCAGGCATTGCTTGCGCGGTGTCTGGTGTCGCGTGTGTGGCTGCCGATCCAGTAAAGGTGGCTCGATCCATTTTCTGTGTGACATCTGGATCGTACGCAGGCGCTGCGGTTGGCTGTGCAGGCGTGAACTGTTCTGCGATGGGCGCGGATGATGCCTCAACGGTCTTGGAAGCCTGCACTAGGGGCTTATCGGCAGCGACTTTATCGAGCGATAGTTCAGCCAATTCAGCTTTGGTGGCGCGGCCCGCCCCTTTGGCCAGCGCACCAAGGTCGGTGTTGAGCACCTTGCGTGCTTCCTCCACAAGTCGGCCGACATCCTTGTTCAGGAAAGCCCCCAGTTTTCCCATCACCATATCGCCATGTTCGTTGCGCCTGTGCAAATATTTCATCTGAAATTTACCATGCCGGGGTAAACCGTGTTTCGCCAACGTGGACACCGATAACTGAGCGTGCGTTCGGGCGCTTCAGCTAGATCGACTCAAATACCCCGGCAACCTTATTCTTCTGTGCCTCTCGCCAGTTAAACACCCGCCCATTCATCGCAACATAGGTATTTTCCGGCAACGTCTGCGCCGCCGCCAGCGCGAAACCAAGATTGAACAATGCGTCCGAGCCTTGTATTGAATATGGAATCATCGCGCCGGTGAACACGACGGTTTTGTTCAGTCCCGCATTACCAACAACCGACGCCGTCTGCGCCATGGTGTCGGTACCGTGAATGACAACAACAAATTTTTCCGGTGCTGCGCGGCAGGCCTCCAGCACGCTGGCGCGGTGTTCGTCCTGCATCTCCAGACTGTCAATGAGCTGGTTGATTTCCAGAGCAATCGGCAGCGTGACACGCGCTTGGTCAAGAATGGCAGGAAGATGGGAAAGTTTGAACGTGAGCTCACCCTTTATCGCGTCGTAATGCTTGTCGAACGTGCCGCCGGTAACAATAATCCGCGCGGCATTGGATGATCTGGACGGATCGGAATTCATACCGGATGTGGCATGCGGGGCAGTCAGTGAATGGTTGGGTTACCGACGCCAGATAGTAGCGCCTGGTCAAAAAATCTTTCGCACGAGTTTAACCACATTAGCCGACCTGCGAGCGCCAATCTGACCCGCCCAGCCGCTCTTGGATGCTACCTCCCGCGCAGCCGATTCTACAGGTATGATTACAGTCAGAAAATGATAGCGACAACTCCAGTCGTTTTTGTATTCGCAGACCTGCTGACTCGTGCAGCGGATAAACTTGGCGTACTCGCATGAGCAAGTTAATCGATAAACTTAAACAGGCTGAAGCCCAGCGGCGCAAAAATCTTGCAGGTACGCCTGCCGAACACGCTGCCGCGCCAGTAGATAAAGAAGCGGCTTTTTGGGAGGCAACCGAAGCCGAGGAGCGCGAACGCAATCTGCTTGCCACGGCTGCCAAACAGGCCGCTGCCGAAAGTGAAGGCGTGCGACTCGCCGCCCAAACGCTGGAAGTGGATCAACGCACTGCGGCGGTAGCGCTGGAGCGAAAAGCCATGGAGGCGCGGGCAATCGACGAAGCCATTGCACGGCTCAAGATCGAACATCAGGCGCAGTTAACTGCGGCCTCGCGCATCGCGGCTGAAAAGGATGCGGCCTCACTCGTTGAAAAACGAGTGGAGGTGGAACGCAAATTAATCGACGCAATCGCCAAGCGCGAAGCTGCTGAGGCGGGCTTGCTCGATGTGGCCGTGGCCAAGGCAAATGCCGAGCGCGCAGAAGCGCGTCTGGCGATTGAAAAAGCCGAAACCGAAAAGCGCGCTGAAGCCAATGCGCGTGATCGCGCCAGCGCTGAAACGCGTGCGATCGACGATGTCATCATCAAAATGAAAGCCGACAAGGAGGCCGAGGCCTCAGTGCTTGCACGCCTGGCGACTGTCAAGCAGCGGGCCCTGACCGCCGGTGAGCTTGATCGTGCGCAACAGGAAGCGCGTATGGCAGCCGACGCGCGTGCCGCCGCAGAAGCCAGAGAAGCGGTTGAAAAGGACCGACTAGCTCGCACCGAGACTGAAGGTAAAACTGAACACGACCGCGCCGCCGCCAAACTTGCACGAGAACGCATTGATGCCGAGGCGGCTGCCCAGGATTCGGAAGTAGCAAAAATTGAGGCGGAACTAAAGGCGGAGGCGGCTGCCATCGCGCTTGCAACCGCAGAACTTGCGTTGAGGCATAAGGCTGACACGCGCGCTAAAGCGGAACAGGAACTGATCGATGCGGCCAACTTGCGCGCCCAAGCCGAGCGCGATGCAACCAAGCTCACTGACGAACGCATTGCAGCCGAGCGCGACGCTGAACAAATTGCGGAACGTCGAACCAAAGCCGAAAAAGTTGCCGCAATGGCGGTTGCGGCGCGCGCGGAAGCCGACGCGACCTTGAACACTGTGCTTGCCGCCAGACAAATTGCAGATCAGAAAGCGGAAAAGGAGGCGGTGTTACTCGCCGAGGCCAAAGCCGCGTCTGACCGCGAGCAACAAACGCAAGCGAACGCAGATGCGCTTGCCGAAGCGGAGCGCAATGCGGCGCAACTGGCGAAAGAGCGGATCGCTGCCGAGCAGGCCGCGCGCGAGGCCGTTGCCATGCGCTTTGCTGCTGAGCAGCGGGCGGAAGCAGCGGCGCAGGAGCGCATTGAGTCCGAGCGCATCGCGGCCGAAGAGGTGGCGCTTCGCGCAAAAGCTGAAGCGGAACTGAAGGCGGTTGCCGAGTCCCGTATTGCGACCGAGCGCGCGGCATCGGAGGCGGCAATCGCACGCGAGAAAATTGAAACCGATCTCAAAACAGCCACCGCCTCAAAAATTGCCGCTGAACGTGAAGCGGAAGCTGCAGTGGTGGCGCGACAAGGCAATGACAAACGTGTTTCAGCGTTGGCCAGTCTGCGCGGACGACAGGAACAAGAGCTTGCTGTTGCAACGGCGGCCCGGAAAGCTGCCGAGCAGGCGTTGACGCAATATGAAGCGGCGGTCTCGACGGCAACGGACAAGGCCAAGCGTGATCGGCTGGCCGAAGAGCAGCTCATTTCGCAACTCGAGGTTGAAGCCAAGTCGATTGCCGCGCTGGCCTCGCGAACAAAAGCTGAACAAGAGGCACAAGTCGCAGCAACACAACGTGAGGCTGCTGAAAAAGCGGCAGCAGAAGCGGCTGGCGTGCGCGAGAAAGCCGAGACGCAATTGAAGACAGCCGCTGAATCCCGCATCGCTGCGGAACGCGCGGCAGAAGCGGCGACACTGGCGCGAAAAGCCGGTGACAAGCGCGTCAATGAACTGGCCAGCTTGCGCGGACAGACAGAGCAGGAACTCACCAAAGCCATTGCAGCCGGCAAAGCCGCAGCGGACGTATTGGCGCAACACGACACGGCGATCAAGACGGCGGTCGAGCAGGTCAGAGTTGATCGAGAAGCCGAAAGAAAAGCCGTTACAACTCGCGAGGTGGAAGCCAAATCGAGTGCCGCCCTGGCAGTGCGCACCAAGATTGAAAAAGAATCACTCGTCGTGGCGCAGCAACGGGCAACGGCCGAGCGTGCGGCAACAGAAGCGGCGGCCGCGCGCGAGAAATCGGAGGCGGAACTGAAAACGGCAACCGATGCCCGGATTGCCGCAGAACGCGCGACGGAAGCGGCGGCACTGGCGCGAAAAGATAGCGACAAACGCGTTGCGGAACTGGCCAAATTGCGTAGCCAGAAAGAGCAAGAGCTCGCGACGGTGACCGCCGCGCGCAAAACTGCCGAACAGGCGTTAAAGCAGCATGAAGACGCCATTAAAATTGCGGCTGACCGAACCAAGCTTGATCGCGAGACTGAGCAGCAGATCACCGCGCAGCGTGAAATCGATACTAAAGCACGCGCGGCCTTGGTGACACGCACCAGAATTGAGCAAGAAGCGCAGGCAGCAGCGCTTGCGCGCGCGGCGATCGAACGCGCGCTGAAAACTGACGCCGAGGCAAAGCTCAACGCCGAAACCGAATTGACGGCAGCCGCAGAAGCACGAGCCAAGGCGGACAAGGAGGAGGCCAGTCTGATCGCGCAACGCTACGAGACAGAGAAGAAGCTTGTGGACGCGACCAAACAGCGGAAACTTGCCGAAGAAGCTGCATTGCTGGCCGCACAAACCAAGACCGAGCAGGCCCAATCGGCTACCCGAATTGCCGCCGAGAAATGTACTGTCGAAAAAGCGATGGCGGATGTATCGCGAAAACGCAGCGAAGCTGAGGCCGCTGCCAAACAGGCGGCGTTGCAGCGTATAGAGCAAGAAAAGCAGGCAGTGGCGGCAGAGAAGATTCGCGCCACCTCAGAGGCCGAGGCAAAAGATGCAGCGCGCGCACGGGCGGAAACGGAGAAATTATTGTCCGGGATTTCAGGTGAGCGTAAAGCTTTGGCAGCCAAGACAAACGCCAGCGCACAAGCCGCGAAAACTCCACAGTACAGCGGCAAGCAAAGCCCGACAAAACCGTCGCGGGTTGGTGTTGTTGCCGCACTGGCATTGGTTGTTGGTGCGGGCGCAGGTTATTTTTTCAGAACACCGCCGCCGGTCGAGCCGCCTGCTTCAGTACCAGTGGCTGTAGCTCGTGTCGAACAGACGCCGGTTGCAGTACTTATTCCCCCGCGCGGAGCCGACGAACCCGTGATTGCATTGCGCCTGGATCGAAGTATCGAATCGCTGTCGCGGGTTCGGCCAGCAGGTGCAAGTGCGGACGGCGCAAAGAAACCTTAGTCATACAGCATCGCAAGGTGCTGCTCTATTTGAGAATAAAAAATGTACCTGACGTACTTCAATGGCCAATGGGCCGAAGGCAATGTAGCTTTGGTTGGCGCGATGGACCACAGCGTGTGGCTCGGTTCGTCCGTGTTCGATGGCGCGCGTTCCATTCGCGGTCAGATACCCGACCTGAAGATGCACCTTGCGCGGGTGATCCGTTCGGCGACAAGTTTGGGCATGATCTGCCCGCACACCGTTGAGGAAATGACAGCGCTGTGTCTGGACGGGATAAGCAAATTTCCAGCGGATGCTGAACTCTATATTCGTCCGCTCGTGTTTGCGACCGATGGCTTACTGATTCCGGTGGCGGAAAAATCGAGATTTGCGCTCACGCTATTCGATGCGCCGATGCCGCCGTTCACCGGTTTCTCGGCCTGTCTTTCGGCGCTGCGTCGTGCTGATGCATCGATGGCCCCTACCGACGCGAAAGCGTCGTGCCTATATCCGAATTCAACGCGTGCGTTGCGCGAAGCGAAAGATCGCGGTTTTGATAATGCCGTCGTTTGCGACAGCCGGGGACTGGTCGCCGAATTTGCAACCGCCAATATTTTCTTCGTGACGCAGGGCGGCAAGGTCGTCACGCCGGCACCAAACGGCACATTTCTTTCCGGCATCACCCGTGCGCGCGTGATCGGCCTGCTCGCGCGTGAAGGGGTGATCGTTGAGGAGCGGGCGGTGCAACCGTCAGAACTGGAATCGGCCACGGAAATTTTCAACACGGGCAATTTCGGCAAGGTCACGCCGTGTATCCGCTATGAATCGCGTACGTTGCCGGTGGGGCCGATTGCAACACTTGCCAGAGAGCTCTACATGGCGTTTTCAGCAGAGGCGTTGACCACGCGGGTGAACTGACAGCACGCTGCGTTGCAATGCACAGCGTTTGAACCGGCTATCTTGCTGCCGAAATTAATTCTTCGCGTGTGATCAAAAACACTACACCGTCGCCCGCGCTGGTTTCAGCCCATGTTAATGGAAGATCCGGAAATGCGGCTTCCACGCCGTCACGATTAAAGCCGACCTCGACCACCAGCAAACCGCATTCATTAAGATAGTCCGGGGCTTCGCGCAGTATCACGCGCACATGGTCGAGCCCATCAATGCCGCTCGCCAGCGCCATTGTTGGCTCGCGCAGATATTCCTGCGGTAACGCGGACATCGATTTTGCGGTGACATACGGCGGGTTGGAAATAATCAGATCGTAACGACTCTCGCCGAGCTCTTCGAACATATTTGACCGGATCGGCTCGACACGATCAGCAAGCGTGTATTCATTGATGTTGCGTTGTGCGACTTCAAGTGCATCGGCGGAAAGATCAACCGCATCGACGACGGCGTGTGGAAAAGTGAGCGCCGTCAGAATAGCGAGACAACCGGAACCGGTGCAAAGATCGAGCGCACGTTCAATCGCATCAGGGTCTTCTACCCATGGCGCCAGATCTTCGCGCAGCAATTCGGCGATGAAGCTCCTCGGCACGATCACGCGTTGATCGACATAAAATTTGTATTCACCCAGCCACGCCTCATTGGTGAGGTAAGCCGCCGGGATACGTTCCTTTACGCGGCGCTCAAGCACATTCAGCACCGCATCGCGTTCGGATGACGTGAGTCTGGCATCGAAGAATGGCTCCAGCTTATCCGGCGGCAACTTAAGCGTGTGCAAGACCAGATATGCCGCTTCATCGAATGGCTCGACCGAGCCGTGACCGAAAAATAGTTTCTCGGCGTTGAATATGCTCACCGCAAATCGTATCAGGTCGCGCACGGTGACAAGTTCACGGCGGGCAGAGTCGAATATTTCGTTGGGGGAGGGAGCCATGGTTTCTTAAGGGAACTTAAGCGGGCAACAACAAATTTTCCAGCGTATAAAAATATACATCGTGCAAGCGCGCAATATCATCCAGCGCCACACATTCATCGACCTTGTGCACACTTGCATTGATCGGCCCGAATTCTGCAATCTGGTCGCAAATCTCGACGATAAAGCGTCCGTCGGAGGTGCCGCCTGCCGTGGAAAGTTGCGGCGTTATGTTGGCGACTTTTTGTACCGCCTTACTCAGCGCTTCCACCAAATTACCGCGTGCGGTGAGAAACGGTTTGCCGCCTAGCGTCCAGGTGATATCAAAGGCAAGGCCGTGCTTGCTCAGAATATCTTCAGTGCGCGATTGCAGATTCGCAACCGTGCTCGCTGTGGAAAAACGAAAATTAAAATAGACGTCAATGCTGCCGGGAATAATGTTGAACGCGCCGGTACCGGCATTGATATTGGACACCTGAAATGAGGTCGCCGGAAAATAGTCGTTGCCTGTATCCCAGACGGTGGCGCTCAATTCAGCCAATGCCGGCGCAAACAGGTGGATCGGATTTTCGGCCAGATGCGGGTACGCGATGTGACCCTGCACACCCTTCACGATCAAGCGCGCCGAGAGCGAACCGCGACGGCCATTTCTGATGGTGTCACCGAAATATTGGCAGGAGGAGGGTTCGCCGACGATGGTGTAATCAATCCGCGTATTTTGCGTTTTCAGCCATTCCACCACGCGCACCGTGCCGTTGATGGCCGGACCTTCCTCGTCGCTGGTGAGAAGCAACGCAATCGAACCCGCATGGTCCGGATACGCATTGATGAAAGCCTCAGTTGCCGTCACAAACGCGGCGACGCCGGTTTTCATATCGGCGGCACCACGTCCATAAAGTTTCCCATCGCGCTCGGTCGGCATGAATGGATCGGTGTGCCATTTGTCGAGCGGGCCGGTGGGCACCACATCGGTATGCCCGGCAAAGCAAACGATTGGTTTTGCGTTGCCACGGCGCGCCCACAGATTCTTGACGCCGCCTTGCTCGATGCGCTTGAACTTGAAGCCCAGCGGGGTCAGGCGCGCGATGATGAGTGCCTGACAGCCCGCGTCATCGGGTGTAATGGAGCGGCGCGAAATTAACTCGCGCGCCAGCGTAATTGTGGTCAGTGCGGTGGTTGGCGCGTCTTCTGTTGCAGCCGTGCTGTTCATGCTTGGGAGGCGGGCGATGTGGCGTCCCTTGTGCCTGCCGGGCCAATGGGTGCACCATTGCGTGCCGCCAATAGCGGGCCGACGCGGGCTTCGACATATTTTTTCAATGTTGCTTTCAGGCCCAGCATAAAAAACACTTCGGTCATGATGAACAGCGGCCCGATCACCAGCCCCATCAGATCGTCGGTAAACGCGGGCTTCATGCCCTCAAATTTGTGCCCGATAAACTGGATCACCCAGCCCACAATGAACAACAATGCGGCCATCCCCATCCCCATCCCCATCCCCATCCCCATCACCACACCAGCGTGGCCCACGCGCGCATTGATATAAACCGAGGCCAAGTAGCAGAAGAAAAACAGGAACACGAGCATTGCCGTGCCGAGCGCAAGATCGAGAATCAGATAGTAAATGGCGGCTGCGGCAACGGCAATCAGGGCAGTGTTGACACCAAAAATTGTCCATGGCACCAGTGCCAGCACGACAGAAAAAACGATCATTGGCACGCCGACAAAATGCGTGGCGATATTGCGGCGATCGCGATGATAGGCCGCGTACTGGGTGATCTGTTGTTCAAGATTGCGCATGCTTAATTTCCGGATTTGTCGCGGTGAAACGCATTTTATCAGGCCCAAGCTTGCGAGCTGTCAAAGAATGTAAAACACTAGCATTGGTGAGGTATGTGGAGCATTTATACTTGCGAAGCCGCACCAGTGCTAGTGTTTATCTATTTTTTGTCAGACGATACCGTTTCGATGCGAAGATAATTGTCCTCGTCATTGCTTGCCAACCGCGACTGCGCTACCCAATTCAAACGTGAGTCTTGATGCCGCCTTTTTTAATAGTTTTGCGTGGCGTTCATAAGCGGCCTTTGAAAATCGCGCAATTGGCCCCGTCACGCAGACCGTGCCCACGAGCAGGTTGTTGATGCCGAAAACCGGGCACGCCACGCTTGCCACTTCCGGATCGCGTTCGCCGACGGTGATGAAATAGCCAACGCGGCGAATGCTGTCGTAGGGCGCGCCGGGCTCGCCGGAGAATGCCAGCAGGGTACGTCCCGGTGCACCACGGGTGAGAACGATGGCCTCACCCATGCGCGCATGGTGGCGTATCGATTGGCTGCCATCAACGCGCGCGATGCAGACGCGCCGGTCGCCTTCACGCACATAAAACGCGGCACTCTCGCCGGTCGCGCTTGAAAGTTCACGCAATACCGGCTCCACCAGTGCGGCGCGGTCATAGCTCGTTTGATATCGTGCCCCCAGCCAGCCTGCTGCTGGACCCAGCCGCCAGCCACCAGTGGCCGTTTGTGACAGGTAGCCGCGCTGCGCGAGCGTGCGCGCAAGGCGCAGTACGGTTGTTTTGTGCAGCACGGTGCGACGCGCCAGTTCACCCAATGCCACTTCACGTTCACCGTTGGCAAATGCATCGAGCACGGCCAAGGCACGGCTGACGGCGATAACGCCATCGGCGGCATCAGGTGCATCGGCGGGAGGGGCTGGTCGGGTATTTTTCATAGTTTCATTAGGTGGAACACTGTTGCGTCAAATAAAACATGAGTTTAAAACGTCTCTTGCCAACAAATCAACATCGAAAGCACCGCCATGACCGCATTGATGAGTCCATTCAAAACCCCCAGACCAGACATCATCAAAACAATCACCCGTGTGTCGCCCGCACTGGTGAAGGCCGCCGCGCAGTTTCAAGCCGCAATCTTAGCCGACGTCAACGGCCGACGTAGTACCGCAAACAGCCGCATCCGGCCACTCGCAACCTCAATGAAGGTTGCCGGTCCGGCGATTACGGTCGAGGTCCGACCGGGCGACAATCTGATGATTCACGCGGCTATCGCGCTGGCACAACCGGGTGACGTGATCGTTGTTGATGCGAAAGGTGACCAAACCTGCGCGTTGATCGGTGAAATCATGGCCACGCTGTCCGAAAAAATTGGCATCGCCGGGTTGGTGCTCGACGGCCCGGTGCGTGATGCGGAAGCTTTGATCGCGAAGGGTTATCCCATTTTCTCCGTTGGCACTAATCCTTGCGGGCCCACCAAAAAAACGCCCGGTCGTGTCAATTGGCCGGTGAGTATCGGTGGCGTAGCGGTCAACCCCGGCGATCTGGTCGTTGCAGATGCCGATGGCGTAACCTTTGTCGAGCGCGACAAGGTTGAGGGCATTATCGCACTGGCAACACAAAAAGTAGCCGACGAAACCGCGCGACTCGACGGTATTCGTGCGGGCAAGCAATTGTCACCCGTGTGGCTGGCAAAAGCACTGGCCGACGCCGACGTGACGACAGAGGCGTAAACCAGATGAACGCTTCGCCCGCCGTCATCGCTAAATCCGAAACGCCCGACAAGCCCGTTGTGCTGGTCACGGCGGCTGATTTGGCATCCGCCGCCCTTGCGTTACTCGTGGGCCACGACATCGTGTTTGCCGGCAAAACGCCGCAGCCCGATGAACTCGTGGCGCTTTGCCGTCAACATAATCCGTCCGCCATTATTGTGCGCTACGGAAATGTCACCGCCGCGATGATGGATGCGGCACCGAATTTGAAGGTGATCTCCAAGCATGGCAGCGGTATCGACACCATCGACAGCGTTGCCGCAAGACAACGCGGCATCGACGTGAAGGCGGCGGTGGGTGCCAATGCAGCAGCAGTCGCCGAACACGCCATCGCGCTGTTGCTTGCCTGCGCCAAATCAATCGTACACATGAACGAGCGCATGCACGACGGCCACTGGGATAAGGCGACCCACAAAAGTATCGAACTTAATGGCCGCACGCTTGGACTTATCGGCCTTGGTGCCATTGGGCAGCGGGTCGCAAACACGGCGCACGCGCTTGGCATGCGCGTGATTGGCTTTGACCCGTACGCGACCAATCTTCCGGCCCATGTTGCGGCAGTTAATCTGGACACCATTTGGCACGATTCAGATGCCATTTCGCTGCATTGCCCGCTGACTGACACGAACCGCAATCTCATCGATGCCGTCTCACTTGCAAAAATGAAGCACGGCATCCTGCTGGTGAACACCGCACGTGGCGGCCTGATTGACGAAGTGGCCTTGCTCGCGGCGGTGCGCTCCGGTCAGGTGGGCAGCGCCGGACTCGACAGCTTTGCTGTTGAACCTGTCGCCACCGGACATCCATTTTTCAAAGAAGCCAACATTACGTTGTCCCCTCACATCGGCGGCGTGACGGGCGATGCCTATATCAACATGGGTGTTGCCGCTGCAAAAAACGTACTCGCCGTTCTCGCCAACCAATCGCACTAACCACTCTCGGAGCACCTGATGAAAAAAATTCTCCAACTCGCTGCCGTCTGTGCATTATTTTTTGCAGGTCATGCAATCTCGCAGGCCGGTTATCCGTCCAAAACAATTCGCTTTGTGGTGCCGTTCCCGGCAGGCGGCGGCACCGACATCATTTCGCGCCACGTCGCCAATAAAATGAATGACGTTCCCGGCTGGAAAACGATCATCGACAATGTCGCCGGTGCGGGAGGAAATATCGGTCTCTCCGCCGCCGCAAAGGCGCCTGCCGATGGATTGACCGTCGTCATGGGCCAGACCAGCAACCTTGCCATTGCGCCATCTCTGTACGGTAAGCTCACTTACGATCCGGCCAAAGATTTCGCGCCGGTAACGCTGGTGACTTCCGTTCCAATCGCTTTTATGGTCGCAGCAGATTCACCATTCAAAACGCTGGCTGATCTGGTGAAAGCCGCAAAAGCCAAGCCGGGCGACATTACCTTTGCGACCTCCGGCAACGGCACCGTCGCGCATTTGGCGACAGAGATGTTCAAGCGCGCTGCCGGGATCGATATGCTGCACGTGCCTTACAAAGGTGCTGCGGCGGCGTTTCCTGATCTGATCGGTGGGCGCATCAATGTATTTGTTTCCTCGTTGGAGACAGGCATCCCGCAGATCAGAAGCAAGAACGTCCGCGCGCTGGCGATAACGTCGTTGGCGCGTGCGTCTGCGGTGCCCGATGTACCGACATTCCACGAAGACGGATACAAGAATTTTGAAGCGCTGACGTGGTTCGGTGTCCTTGTTCCGGTCGGTACGCCGGAGCCGATCATCAATCGGTTAAGTGCAGAAATCACCAAAATTCTCGCCATGCCGGATATTCAGGAAAAATTTGCGGCCACCAGCGGCGGCGAAATCAAAACCGGCCCGAAAGAATTCGCCACGCTGCTCAAATCTGAGTTGGTGAAATGGGCAAAAGTGGTGAAAGAGTCGGGCGCTAAATTGGATTAATTATTGCAAAACACTAGCACTGGTGCGGCGTTTTTAGCATTTATGCTCGCGAGGCCGCGCCAGTAATGGTGTTTACGTTTTTTCACGCATAACCAACGCCACACCCGCCGCCGACACAAGCAAACCCGACACCGCGAACCAGCTTAACGACTCGCCGAACAATGCGAACGCCATCACGGCGGTGACCGACGGCGTGAGGAAAAACAGGCTCGCTACTTTGGATGCCGCACCCCGGCGGATCAACAGATACAGCAAGCTGATGGCGCTGATGGACAGCACGATCGACAACCAGAACAGCGCAAATACGAATTGTCCACTCCATTCCACGGTGCGGGTTTCAGTCGCGAAGGCGAGTATCCATAGCATCAGGCCGGTAGCCGAATACTGGATGACGCCGCCGGTGCGCAGATCCATATTGGCGCAAAAATGCTTTTGGTAAAGCGTGCCGAAGGTGATGCCAAGGAGCCCAATCGTTGCTGCACCAAGTGCGGGCCAGATGGATGCACCGGGTGACGTGCCGAGTGCCGCCCCCAACGAATATTTGCTCAACACCACCATTACCACGCCAGACAATCCCAGCGCCATGCCGAACCACTGCCGTGCATTGAGCTTTTCGGACAAAAATATATTGGCGAACACTGCCGTCAGGATCGGCTGCAACCCTGCGATCAGCGCGACGAAGCCAAGCGGCAGTTGCATCTGGATCGCAAACAGCACGCCGCAGAGGTAGGTTGCATGTACCAGCAAACCAGCCACAGCGATGTGCCCGACAGTGGCGGCATTGCGTGGCCATGGCGCGCGCGTAATCGCGATGATGATGAGCAGTATCGACACCACCAGCAGCATTCGCAAACCCATGAACGTAAACGGTTCAGCGAATGGCGCACCGATCTTCATGCCGATGAAGCCGGTGCTCCACAGGACAACAAACAAGCCGGGGGTGCTGGCGACAAATGCAGATTGGAATGTGAATGACGGGTTTTGGGGGGCGGGTGGTGACAATTGCTTTGATGACATCGACGGGGAGCGAAGTTTTTCGAGAGAGTTTTGATAAGCGAGTCAAGAAATGTACTACTATTTTACGTTATGAATATCGCTGGCTGGCTTGCACGTTCTGCAACTTCGCTTCCCGATCATGCCGCGTTGGTGCTTGGCACTGGGCGGACGTTGTCGTATCGTCAATTCGCCCACGGTGCGGCTGCGCGTGCGAGTGCACTACGCGAAAAATTCGGATGCCTGCCGGGGGATCGCATTGCCGTGCTGGCGGGCAACTGTTCCGTTTATCTGGAAGCGCTATATGCAATCTGGTGGGCGGGCTACGTGGCGGTGCCGATCAACGCAAAATTACATCCGCGTGAAGCTGCCTTCATTCTTGCCGATGCCGGGGTCAACGTTTGCTTTGTGTCGGCGGATTGGGCGGACTGGCTATCAGGCGTGGCGAATGAATTGCCAGTCGCATTGCGAATGATCGAGCTTGCGTCCGCAGAATTTGCCGCGATGACGATGGTTGCACCAAGTGCGATTGTTCCGCGCGAACCGGATGACCTTGCGTGGCTGTTTTATACCAGCGGCACGACCGGCAAACCAAAAGGCGCGATGCTGACGCACCGTAACCTCGCTGCAATGACCTTCAACTATTTTAGTGACGTCGATAGCATTGCCGTGAGCGATTGTATTTTGCACGCCGCACCCGTGTCGCACGGCGCTGGCCTGTACAACTTTGCACATGTGTTGCGGGGTGCCAGTCAGGTGTTTCCTGAGTCGCAGGGTTTTGAGCCCGCAGAAATATTTGCGCTGACCAAAACGCATGCCGGGATGGCGATGTTTGCCGCCCCAACGATGGTAAAACGCCTCACCGATTTCGTCGATGATTACGACACCGACACCCGCAATCTCAAAACAATTATTTATGGTGGCGGGCCGATGTACGTTGCTGACCTTAAGCGATCAATTAGCGTACTCGGCAACAAATTTGTGCAAATCTACGGGCAAGGCGAGAGTCCGATGACCATCAGCGCGCTGTCAAGATTTCATCACATGGATTGCACACACCCGCGTCATGAAGCGCGGCTCGCATCGGTGGGGGTGGCGCATAGCAGCGTGCAGATACGCATTTGTGATGGCGCAGACAATGCGATTAAAACAAATTTAATTTCGGGCGAAGTCGGTGAAATTTGTGTGAAAGGTGACACCGTTATGCTTGGCTACTGGAACAACCCTGCCGCGACTGCACAGGTGTTGCGCGATGGCTGGCTCTGGACTGGCGACGTGGGCAGCATTGACGAAGATGGATTTCTCACGCTGATGGATAGAAGCAAAGATTTGATTATTTCCGGTGGATCAAATATTTACCCGCGTGAAATAGAAGAAGTGTTGCTCCAGCATTCGGCTGTGGCTGAAGTTTCCGTGGTTGGCCGCCCCGATGCAGAGTGGGGTGAAACGGTGGTTGCGTTTGTGGTGGCGCGTGCGGGTGCTGAGGTGGAACCGGCAGAACTGGATAGATTTTGCCTGGAACAAATCGCGCGCTTCAAACGGCCCAAAGAGTACCGTTTCATTGACGTGCTGCCCAAGAATAATTATGGCAAAGTGCTCAAGACGGCATTGCGAAAATTGCTTTAATGTTTTCAGGATCGACTATGTTTGCAGGATTTACCAGACAGAAACTGCGCGCCAACGGCGTTGCAATCAACACGCTGGTCAAAGGCAGCGGCCCGCCCTTGTTGTTACTGCACGGCTATCCGCAATCGCATCTGATCTGGCATCGTGTGGCACCCGAATTGACGAACCGCTACACCGTGGTGGCGACAGATTTGCGTGGCTATGGCGATAGCGAAAAGCCGGTCGGGTCGGCCGACCATTCAAATTACAGCAAACGCGAAATGGCGCGCGATCAGGCGGAAGTCATGCGACAGCTTGGCTTTTCTTCGTTTTATCTTTGTGGTCATGATCGCGGTGCGCGTGTCTCGCATCGGCTCGCTGTCGACCATCCGGATGCTGTGAAGCGTCTCATGTTGCTCGATATTTCGCCGACGCTTTCGATGTATGAGCAGACATCGATGGAATTTGCGCGTGCTTACTGGTGGTGGTTTTTTCTGATCCAGCCGACGCCTTTCCCTGAATCCATGATCGCCGCGTCACCGGAAACCTATCTGAAGAAAAAAATCGGCTGGGGACACGGTGGATTGTCGGCATTTACCCCGGAAACCTACGCCGCCTATCTCTCCTACGTGAGCGATCCGGCCACCATGCACGGCATGTGCGAGGACTATCGTGCGGCGGCAACGATTGATCTGGAGCATGATCGCGCCGACCGCGCCTCTGGTATCAAGATCGCCTGCCCGCTAAATGTGTTGTGGGGTGAGTACGGCGTGGTGAATCGCTGTTTCAAGCCAATTGAGGATTGGAAACGCGTTGCCAATCAGGTAAGCGGACACACCTTGCCCTGCGGGCATTACGTCCCCGAAGAAGTGCCGCAGGCGTTGTTGGGAGTAATGCGAGAATTTTTTGTCGAGCACGCCGTTGGCTGACCAAAACCGATCAGGCTTGATGCACGTATCAGCACTGAGGATAGTTTCAGAAAGACCGGGCAAATGCCCATGTCGTGCCGAATCCGTAAATCACAATGTTTTTGCAATCGTTGCCGCGTTTACCGGCAGAATAACAAGCTAGAGATTCACAGGTTTAACCACTCTTCTCCACGCCAGATCACCATCAGCAAGCATGCGACTCATTGATTCCTTCGACAGCCTCCGCACCAGAATTGTGGTGTTCTTCGCCGCATTGCTGGTGCTGGTGCAGGGGCTCGCATTTTTGGTCGTCAATACCGCCAACTACCAGATTGCGAAGGAAACGATCGGGCAGGAACTGGATGTTGGCGAACGTATTTTCCTCAGATTGCTTGCTCAGCAACGCGATCAACTTGAGCAGAGCGCCAGTTTGCTTGCCTCCGAATTCGGTTTTAGGCAAGCCGTCGGCACCAACGATACGGCCACCATTCTCTCTGCCCTCACCAATCACGGCGCTCGCGCCTCGGCAAGCGTGATGTTGCTGATCTCGCTGGAGCAGATTGTGCTGGCTGATACGCTGCATCCCGAGTCACGCGCACAACCGTTTCGTTTTTCACATCTGACCAAGGCGGCGGCAGTCAACGGTAAAGCGTCCGGCATCGTCTCCATCGACGGTCGTCTCTATCAACTCGTCGTCGTGCCTGTTAATGCACCCACAACGATTGCCTGGGTCGGTGTGGGTTTTACCATCGACGACAAAACTGCCAATGATCTGAAAAAACTAACTGCGCTGGACGTGTCGTTTCTCAGCCAACGCCTTGGTGAGCCGTGGCAGGTCAATGCGTCTACGTTGCCCGAAAATATTCGTGCCGGGTTGCTGCCCGCCGTAAGCCTCGGTGCCGGGCGCGGCACCATTGACCTGAACCTCGATAATCAGGAATACGGCGCCAGGCTGGCATTGATCGAAATGCAGGGTGACACTCAGATTGTTTCGGTATTGCAGCGCTCGCTTGCTGAAGGTATCGCGCCATTCAAACGCGTCGGCAGCGCGTTTCTGCTACTGGCCATCGTGGCGATTGTACTGTCGGTGATCGGGAGCATTCTGATTGCGCGCAATATCACCCGCCCGATCAACGAACTCGCTGGCGTTGCGCGGCGCATTCAGGGTGGCGATTACGCGCAAAAAGTTGAACTGGCGCAGAAGGGGGAAATCGGCGCGCTCGCTTCGAGCTTCAATCACATGCTCGAAGGCATCGCTTCGCGTGAAAAAGAAAATCTCCGGCTAGCCTTCGAGGATCATTTGACCGGGCTGCCCAATCGCGCCATGTTTCATGATCGCCTCACACAAGCGCTGTTGCTGGCAAAGCGAAATCGTCAACCAGGCGGCGTGATGATGCTGGATCTTGATCGCTTCAAATACGTGAACGACACGCTCGGCCATCCGGTGGGCGATCTGGTGTTGAAAGAGGTGGCAAAGCGGCTGCGTGGTGTGCTTCGCGAATCCGACACCGTCGCGCGACTGGGGGGCGACGAGTTTGCCGTCCTGCTGCCATCCGGGAACCTGGAGCGCACCCGCACGGTCGCCCACAAAATTCGCCAGTCGCTGGAGTCGCCCATCCTTGCCGAGGGGCAGCCAATCGACGTCGGCACCAGCATTGGGATTGTTCATTATCCAGAGCATGGTGATGACGCCAACGTGCTGCTGCGCCGCGCCGATATTGCGATGTACGCAGCCAAACGCGCCAAGAGCGGTTTTGCGACCTACGACATGCGGCTCGAAGAAGATCGTCAGGATCACCTCACGTTGTTGGGTGAACTACGCCGCGCCATTGACCAGAACGAACTGATGCTCTATTACCAGCCCAAATTCAATTTAGCCAAAAACACGGTGACGGGCATGGAGGCCCTGATCCGCTGGCAACACCCGGCACGCGGCACCGTTTCGCCCGCAGACTTTATTCCATTCGCCGAACAGACCGGCAACATCCGCATGATCACTCGCTGGGTGATCGATTCCGCCATCGCGCAATGTGGCGCGTGGCAGGCAGCGGGCCACCCGTTAATGATTTCGATCAATATCTCCGCACGCGATTTGCTCGACAAGGAACTGGTTCCCTACGTCGCGGCGAAACTTGCGGAGTACAAGGTGGCACCCGGACTGATTTGCGCCGAGCTTACCGAAAGCGCCTTGATGGAAGACCCTGACCGCGCCCGCGAGACGCTCGCGCAGCTACACGAACTGGGCCTCAAACTATCGATGGACGATTACGGCACCGGCTATTCGTCGTTGGCGTATATCAAGGATTTGCCGCTGGATGAACTAAAAATTGATCGCGCTTTTGTGTCCGGCATGAACAACGATCCGCAAAGCGCGGCCATCGTTCACTCAACGATTGAGCTCGGCCATCGTCTGGGCATGAGCGTTGTTGCCGAAGGTGTTGAAACCGACCATGAACTGAATGCGCTCAAGCAGTTTGGCTGCGATTACGCGCAGGGTTATCACGTTTGCCGGCCGATGCGGGCGGGGGATGTGATGGCGTGGTTGCAGCAGAAGGCGTGACATCCAAGAAACCTCTGATTAAGTCCTTCGACAGGCTTAGGACGAACGGTGACTTATTGACTCCGTTCGTGGTACGTGAGGCAGGGTTTCGGCGCGCATGCGCGCCGCTGCCGAGCGCCAGAGCCCGATGCAGCGGGCGATGGCTTGTCGAACCACACTCAAAATATACTTAATCAAAACTTCCAAAACGCTGCTTAGACTTTCTTCGCGAGTCCGACATCAGGCAACGATGGACGGGTCGCAACAGCGTGCTTCATCATCGCTTCAACCTCAGCCGTTTCTTTTGCGTTCAGGGCAAGCCGTGGCGGACGGGTGAGAGCACTGCCGCGCCCCATGATGTGTTCGCACAGCTTGATGCATTGAACCAGATCGGCTCGCGCATCCAGATGCAGCAGTGGCATGAACCAGCGATAAATCTCCATCGCTTCGGCATAGCGGCCCGCACGCGCGAGACGGAATAATGTTTCGCCCTCGCGCGGGAAGGCATTCGACAAGCCAGAAACCCAGCCCACCGCGCCAACCATGACGCTCTCAACCACGACATCGTCCAGCCCTGCGAACAGCACGAAGCGATCCCCGACCATATTGTGGAGATCGGTGAAGCGACGCGTGTCGCCGGAAGACTCCTTGAAGTACACGATGGTGTCGCAGTCGGCCAGCGAGGCCAAGATGTCAGGCGTGACATCGTTTTTGTAGATCGGCGGATTGTTGTAGACCATCACCGGCAGATCGGTGGCTTTGGCGACCGCGCGAAAATGCGCGGCGGTCTCAGATGGTTTGGATGAATAGACCAACGGCGGCATCACCATCACGCCGTCCAGACCAATGCGCGCAGCTTCCTTGGCCATGTCGATGGCAAACGCCGAAGTGAATTCGGCAATGCCGCTCACAACCGGTACGCGTCCGCGCGCAACCGATTTTGCTGCTTCCATCACCGCGATTTTTTCTGATTTGCTCAGGGAGCAGTTCTCACCCACCGTGCCGCAAATGACAAGGCCCGACACACCATCCGTGATCAGGCCCTCAATGACGCGTGCGGTGGCCTCGATGTCGAGCGAAAAATCTTCGCGAAATTGCGTGGTGACTGCCGGAAATACGCCACTCCAATGGTTTTTCAACGCTGTGCTCCTTTGGTTCGTCATCGGAAATTGCCCGCGTACTGACAATACTGCTACGGCTTGAGATGCTTGGCCAGAAACCGTTCCACCCGTGTATAAAAATCAATCACGTTCTCATCCTTGTTGAAACCATGCGCTTCGCCTGTATAGACCACATACTCGATCGGCTTGCCCGCCTTATCCATCGCCGCTTTCATGATCGAACCATGAATGAGCGGTACGCGTTGGTCATCGTGGCCCATCGCCAGCAGCACTGCGGCCTTGATCTTGTCGGCGTTTTTTGCAGGCGACGTTTTCAAAAATTGCTCACGGTCACGATCTTTGTCGCCGACCTGACGTTTGAAATCCGTTTCAAGATAATCGGAGCCGCGCGCAATATCAGACCACGACGCGGTTTGAAATGTTTCCAGGTCTGTCACCGCAACAAAGGCAGCGCCGCAGCGCCATAAATCAGGATCCTTCACCAAACCCTGGAGTGTTGCATAGCCGCCGTAACTGCCGCCAAACAAACACATGCGATTTTTGTCAACGATGCCTTCTTTGGCCAGATACAATGCGCCGTCGGCGATGTCGTCCTGCATGGTGAGGCCCCACTGCCTGAAACCGGACGTGTAGTGCTTTCTGCCGAAGCCGGTCGAGCCGCGAGGCTCGGGCTCCAGCACCACGTAGCCGCGCGAGGCCAAAAACTGCGCGTCGGGCCAACGGCCCCATTGAATGCCACCGTAACCGCGCGCCCACGGGCCGCCGTGAATATTGACCACCAGCGGTAAATTTTTGCCATCGCTGTTGATCGGCGTGGTCACCCATGCAGGGATGTCGATGCCGTCGCGGGATTTGTAGGTGATGAAAGTGCGTTTACTCATCAGGCCGGGCGGCAGCCACTCGCGCGATTTCGAAATTTCCTGCAGCTTCGCTTTTTCGCGATCATATAAATAATAGCCGCCAGCATTGGTGTCGGACACTGAAAAGATCAGCACATAGCGACCGCTTTCATCGGCGACGTAAACGATGTTAGTCGTGTTCGGCAGCGTCTTGTCGATGCCTGCCTGCAGGCGCGCCTGATCGGCGTCGAACCAGGTCGCGTCGGGCATGGCTGCGTTGTAGCGAATGCCCATCATTGCTTTTTTCTCGCGGCTCGGAATCAATCCGCCGTAGAGATCGATCAGCGGGTGTTGCAGTATTTTCTCGCCCAGTTTGCGACCGGCGATGTCGTATTTGAAAATAGCGCGGCGATCAATGCCGACGTTGGACGAGACGTACAAGGTGGTGTTGTCGTAATCAAATGCAATCGGCCAGAAGCTGCCGTCGTTCTCGTTACCCGTGTTGCGACCGATTATTTCCCAGGGCCTGCCCTCGGCCGCGCGATGCCAGATGGTTTGCTCGCGCGGGCTATTGGGTTCTTTGCGCTCTTCCAGCCGCACTGCAATACGCGCCACCTGATCGCGATCCAGCAGCCATTGCACGACATTACCCGGCGACTCCACACTGAGAAGTTTATACACGCCGCTCTTGGTATTGAAGCGATAAACGTCGGCGTATTGTTGGCTGCGACCGAATATTTCGGCGACGACATCGCCGCTGCCATCAAAGGTGCGACTGAGGACGCGGAATGATATGTTGACACCCCGATCGCTGAACGAATTTTGCCGCGCCGCCTTGTCAGCGGCGCGCTCCAGCGGATAGGTGAGGTCGCGTAAATATTGTCCATCGACATCGATCGCGTACGCACCCTTGAGACGGCGCGAGCCGCTCACGACGCTTTGATCGGCGATGCGAAAATACAGCCGGTCGCTAGTGACCCACTCAAAATCGATCACATCCGATTCTTTGTAGCTGGTGATGGTCTGCGTTTTGCCGGCCAGAAAATCGATCACCACCAGATTGTCGCGGCCATTGGCGGGCCGCAGCGCAGCGAGCTTTTTGCCGTCGGGTGAAATCGCCATTTGCGCGTATTGCTCGCGCCGGAAAAAAGCCTCAGCCGGAATGTCGGCAGGCGTTGCATAGCGCGCGGCCGACTTTGCGGAGTCGGTATTTTGCGCGTGTGCTGACAGCGTCACACAAACGAACAAGTAGGCGAACAGGCAAGTTACAGGAACGAATCGCATTGATGAATCCTCATACTAATGTTTGAAACGAATGGACAAGTGAAGCGCAACCATTGACGCGCTTCTTCAAGTAGTTTAGTCCTGAAAACCGCACCAGTGGCTGATGTTCATCATTTCACGCGGGTAATTATTTCCCCAGCAAACGCTTCAATGAATCCAGCACTGCGTCGGCTTTTTCACGACCACTGCCCTTGTCGCGCGCGTTGCCGAATTCGGTGATGAGCCCTGTGATCGTGACGCCGAGGGCACCTGCAGTTGCAATCGCGAGCCGCGTCTTGAATGCGCTATCGAGTGAAAAACGCGGATCGTTCAAATTACCGTCGAGCGTGAACGGGACTTCGATGCGGCCATCGCGTTCGCGAATCATATTGACAACGGCGTCGCGCGGCATGCCCATGAACGTGCTGGCCGCTTTTTCACTTGATCGAAGCTCAAGCCCCTTGAGCACCAACCGGCCCGGCGCGGTCAGGCGCTTTGATTCAACCTTTGCGGTGAGGTCAAGATCGAGCGTGCCTTTGCGCACGCCCGTTTCGGCGGCTTTGATCAGATACGGCTCCAGCGGCGCGATTTCGACATCCCGCAATGTGGTGTTGATATTGCCGTCGCGGCTGGCGAATTCCATCTTGCCATTAATGGCGAGCGTGCCGCTTTGGCTGGGGCCGGTGATTTTGGCGTTGATGTCGATGGCGCTCATGCCGGTTAATTCGGGCACGCGCAAATTGGTGATGCTGGCCGCGACATTGTCGAGCTTGACGTGCAGCGGTGGCGAGCGCACTGCTTCGTCGAAGAACGAGATGGCTGAATCTTTCAGCGTGATGGACTCGATGAGCACAGCGGTGGCCGGCACGGCTGCAGCGCTTGATTTTCCTGTCGCCGTTACCTTTTCGGTGAAGCTCGGCAATATGCGTAGTTTTCCGCTGCGGTCGCGCAGCACGGCAAGCGTTGCGCGCTCGATGCGAATGCGATTGATCCGGAACACGCCGGCGGTAAAGCTGCCGAGGTCTGGGGTAATCACAACGCGTGCCGCTGTCAGCACATGCCGCACCGGCCAGCCTGCGGGGGCGTTGAGTTTAAGATCAGTGATGGTGATGTCTTTGAACGACACCTGAATTTCGCCGACTTCGCTTTGTGTGCCGAGCGCATTGACGACACGCGAACGCAATTCACCGAGGGCGAATTGATAAGCGATGAACACGCCGATGGCCAACGCGATGACGCATGCGATTGCAATCAAACTCCAGCGACGCGTGCGGCTCATACGTTCACCATGCGTAGTCGAATTGTTTAAACACTAGAATTGGCGGGCTTCATAAGCCATTTGTGGCCTGGAAGCCGCTCCGGTGCTGGTGTTTGTTATTTTAATGCCTTGTAACGCACCCGCTTCGGTCGCGCACCTTCTTCACCCAAGCGGCGCACTTTGTCATTCTCGTATTCGTTGTAATTGCCGTCGTAAAAGACCCACTGCGAATCGCCTTCACAGGCGAGAATGTGGGTGGCGATGCGATCCAGAAACCAGCGATCATGCGAGACCACCATGATCGAGCCGCCGAATTCCTGCAGTGCGTCCTCGAGTGAGCGCAACGTTTCCACGTCGAGATCGTTTGACGGTTCATCGAGCAGCAACACGTTTGCACCTTTGAGTAGCGTGTAAGCCAAATGCAAACGGCCGCGTTCACCACCGGAAAGATTGCCCACCAGCTTCTGCTGATCGCTACCTTTGAAATTGAAGCGGCCGATGTAGGCGCGCGACTGCATTTCGAATTTGCCGATGGTGAGAATATCGGCGCCACCCGAAATCGCTTCCCAGACGGTCTTGTCGTTCGGCAGCGAGTCGCGCGATTGATCGACGAAGGCGAGATTAACTGTCGGGCCGATCTTCACTTCGCCGCTATCGGGTTTCTCAACACCTTGAATGAGTTTAAACAACGTGGATTTACCCGCGCCGTTCGGACCAATCACGCCGACAATAGCACCGGGCGGCACGCGGAAGGAAAGATTATCGATCAGCACGCGGTCGCCGAATGATTTCGTCACGCCGACGAATTCGATCACTTCATTGCCGAGGCGCTCAGCGACGGGAACAAAGATCTCCTGCGTCTCGTTACGCTTCTGGTATTCGTAGCTGGAGAGTTCCTCGAAGCGCGTCATGCGCGCTTTTGATTTCGCCTGACGGCCCTTTGGATTCTGGCGTACCCAATCGAGTTCTTTTTTCAACGTACGTTGACGCGCCGATTCGCTTGACTCTTCTTTCTTCAGGCGATCCGATTTTTGCTCAAGCCAGGAGCTGTAATTGCCTTCGTACGGAATGCCGGTGCCGCGATCCAGCTCCAGAATCCACTGCACCGCGTTATCGAGGAAGTAGCGATCATGGGTGATGCCGACCACGGTGCCGGGGAATTTCTGCAGGAACTGTTCCAGCCATTCCACACTTTCCGCATCAAGGTGGTTGGTCGGCTCATCGAGCAACAGCATGTCTGGCTTAGAGAGCAGCAAGCGGCACAGCGCAACACGGCGTTTTTCTCCGCCGGAAAGTTTGCCGATGATGGCATCCCACGGCGGCAGGCGCAGAGCGTCTGCGGCGATTTCGAGCTGCGTATCGGTGTTGTCGCCGCCTTCGGCGTTGATGATCGCTTCAAGCTTTGCCTGCTCGGTGGCGAGCGCGTCAAAATCGGCGTTTTCTTCGGCGTAGGCGGCATAGACTTGATCCAGCCGCGCTTTGGCCTGCAACACGCCGCCAATGCCTTCCTCGACCGATTCACGCACCGTTTGGTCGGGGTTCAATTGCGGCTCCTGCGGCAGGTAGCCGATCTTGATGCCAGGCATCGGCACGGCTTCGCCTTCGATCTCCTTGTCGAGGCCGGCCATGATCTTGAGCAATGTTGATTTGCCGGAGCCATTCACACCCAACACGCCGATCTTGGCGCCGGGGAAAAATGACAGGGAAATATTCTTGAGAATCTGGCGTTTGGGCGGAACAATCTTGCCCACGCGATTCATGGTGTAAACGTACTGAGCCATGGTGTTTGCTGCCTTGCGAGGTGAAGACGAAATAAGGCAAATCGTCGGGGTAAATCGGGGAAGGACGTATTTTACGCGAGTGATGGTAAAAAATACGTGAAAAGTACGATTGTCGAATGGAAGTAGCGATGAAAAACGCGAGAAATTGCGTATTTCGGGGGCACTTAATGATGAACACGCGGTCAACAAAATAGCCGATTTAGACGTTAAACCACGAGACCCAGCCAATACTGTTCGCTTGGTCGAATACTCACCGTTCGCCCTGACCCTTCGGCAAGCTCAGGACAGGGCACGCTACGCGTATCGAAGGGCCTTAGTGCAGAAAGCCCTTCGATACCTCAGGGCGACAGGGCACTTAAGCGAACAGTATTGAGACCCAAGCCCAGTCACCGTGACGTTCAATGACATCAGAATTTTGGATGTTGTTGAATCCGGCACTTGCTTTGTCATCTCAATCCCCGATGATGTAACCGTTACTCACATGGAGATTGCATGAGCACCAACGCGACGTTTTTTGCGACACAACTTGGCGACATCAACCGCGAGCGCCTGCGCGAACATTTTCTGCAGCTTGATGCGCAGGATCGGCACTTGCGCTTCGGCGCATCGATAAACGACAACGCCGTCGTCAGCTATGTCGACTGCCTCGATTTCGAGCAAGACGAGGTCTACGCGATCACCGACGAGTCGCAACAGATTCTCGGTGCCGTCCACATCGCCATCCTCGAAGAAGAGGCCGAACTTGGTCTTTCGGTGCTGGTGGCCGCGCGCGGGCAGGGCATCGGCAATGCCCTGTTTGAGCGCGCCGTGATGCGTTTGCGCAACCGTTGCGTGCGCGCGGTTCTGGTGCGCTGCTTGTATCAAAACGCGGCCATGATGCATCTGGCGCAAAAATACGGGATGCAAATTCAACAAGACGGTAGCGACCGTGAAGCGCGGCTTATCTTACCCGCCGCAACGTCCGGCACCTATATGCTTGAGTGGCTGCAAGATCAGCAAGCCGCGTACGTTGGCAACATGCGTGACAGCAGGCGGTTCGGGCAATTGATGTTGGCGGCGTTTCCTGCTTTCCTGCGTGAGCCAAGATGAGGGTCATTTCCGCATTAAAATGACGGCATGAAAATACCAAAACGGCTACAGCCGCTGCTGGAGGATGGTCTCATCGATGGCGTGGTGCGCCAGCTCATGAGTGGCAAAGAGGCGATGGTGTTTGTCGTCCACTGCGGTGATGAAACCCGCTGCGCAAAGGTCTACAAGGAAGCCAATAAACGCGCGTTCCGTCAGGCGGTCGATTACACCGAGAACCGCAAAACCAAAAACACCCGCCAGGCACGCGCGATGGCCAAGGGCACGCGCTTTGGCAGAGAGTCGCAGGAAGCCGCATGGCAAAACGCCGAGGTGGATGCGCTCTATCGGTTGGCGGCGGCAGGCGTGCGGGTGCCCAAGCCGTACAACTTCCACGAAGGCGTGCTGTTGATGGAGCTGGTGACCGATGCCGAAGGCAACGCCGCGCCGAGACTGAACGACGTCGAATTCACACCTGAACTCGCCATCAAATATCATCTGGCCCTGATTGGCGAAGTGGTGCGCATGCTGTGTGCGGGGGTGATTCACGGTGACCTGAGTGAATTCAATATTCTTGTCAGCGGTGATGGCCCGGTCATCATCGATCTGCCGCAAGCCGTCGATGCCGCTGGCAACAACCATGCGCAAGCGATGTTGGAGCGCGACGTGGCGAACCTGCGTAATTACTTCAGTCAGTTCGCGCCACAACTACTCACCACCCAATATGGTCGTGAAATTTGGGCGCACTATGAAGCTGGCACATTGACGCCAGATGTCGCGCTCACCGGGCGCTTCGAGCGAAAACACAAAGCCGTGGACATGGACAGCGTGCTGCGTGAAATTGAGGACACGCGGCTGGAGGAAGCGGCGCGGTTGTTGCGGATGCAGGGGTAGCCTTGCGCCGTATTTAATGCTGTTTAGTTTCCTACTCACCCGTCGACTTCTTCCCTCGGCAGCGAGGGAACAACCACCAGCTTTGCTCCCATTTTCATGGGGGAAGGAGGCGCAAAAGGCGACCATTGCGTGATGGCGCGCACAAGTTCCAAACAGTGAAGCAGTACATTAGTAGCGTCTGCGAAGCGCCTGCGGAATCAGGCTGCGCTCGCCGATCACGAAGGCACCTTCAATCATTAACGCCATTGCCGCTACCGGAATTGCGCCGGCAAGCAGTGTGGCGTTGTCGTTCAAGGCCAGACCTGTGACGATGCGTTCGCCAAAACCGCCCGCGCCGATAAATGCTGCGACGGTTGCGGTGCCCACGTTGATGACGGCGGAAGTCTTGATGCCAGCGAGTATGGTCGGTCGTGCGAGTGGCAATTCGATCAATTGCAGGATCAGTGGTGGCGTCAGGCCCAATGATTCGGCGGCTTGCTTCATCCCACGCGGAATCTGCGTCAACCCGGTATGCGTGTTGCGCACGATCGGCAGCAACGCATACAACGCCAGCGCAATAAATGCAGGCACGATGCCAATTCTGCCGGTAAGCGGAATAAGGATGGCGAGTAGCGCCAGCGAGGGAATGGTTTGCAACACACCCGTAATCCCGAGAATGATCGCTTCGGCTGCGCGATGACGTGCTGCAAGAATACCCAACGGCACACCGACAACCACGCTCGCGGCCAGCGATAGAAAAACCAGTGCGAGATGTTCCATCGCAAGCCGCCCAAAATCGGGGCCGAACAGTTTCGTCCAGAAGCTGTTGTCGGCTTCGACTTTCGGCTGCTTGATTTGATCCGCAGGGCTAAGTTTGCCAGCGGTTGCCGTCCCGTTTGCAGGAGTCAAAAATTCACCCGCCACGCGATCAAATGTTTTTTGATCCAGCTCGGCCGACGCGTTCATGCGGCGCATGGCCTCGTCGTTAATGCGGCCTTCAAGGCTGGTAATTGCAGCCCAGGATTTCGGCAAGCGCGATCGCAGGTCGGCTTTGTGCAAGAGCACCGCGTCATAACGCGGAAAATATTGCGCATCATCCGCCAACACGGTCATCCGGTACTTGCCAATCTTGGCATCGGTCGAATAGATATCGATGATATCAACCTGGCCTTGCCCGATTGCTTCGTAGGCCAGGCCGTGATCGAGCCCGCGTGGTGCTGCAAACGGCAGCGCATATGTTTTCTTCAACCCCGGCCAGCCATCGGCACGGCCGATAAATTCCTGTGACAGCCCAAGGCGTAATTCAGGATGCACCTTGAGATTCGAGAGACGGGTGATGCCTTTGGCAGCGGCAAGACTGGCGGGCATTGCCAGTGCATAAGTGTTGTTGAATCCCAATGGCACTGAGGCTTGCAGCCCCATCGCGGCGAGCCTCAAATTAAGCTCCGCGAGCGGTGGCACGGTGTCGAGTTTGAGAATTTCGCGCGCGATTGTGCCGGTGTATTCGGGATAGATGTCGATGCTGCCGACCTTGAGGGCGCTCAGGAGAATGGCGGTGTTGCCGAGCCCCTGCCGGTGCGATACATTCGTTTCATGCGCGGTGTCAGCCGTCTGCCTGATGATTTCGGCGAGGATGTAGGATTCAGTGAAGCGTTTTGAGCCGACATTGAGCTGTGCACTCAGCGCGGGGAGGGCAAGCGCAAATATCATCGCGCTCGCCGCAATTGCCTTCAACAATTTCATTTTTCTAACGCCTCCGCGCACATTGTGCGATCAGAGGGTAGTGTAGCCCGTGTGGATCGTCCAACAATGCCGGACTACGCGGTGGTGAGCAATTTAGCTCACCACGAAACTCACTTCAATTGCTTCGAGACGCCCGCTGATCGTCTGCGCCTTGATGCGCACGGTGCGGCCATTGACGAGATTGGCGGCGGTGCCACCGACGAACGTGGCAGTCGACGCGTTGATCGATTCGCCGCGCACGGTGAAATTGGCGGTGGATACAAAATTGGCGATATCGCCTTGAACGACATATTGGATGCGTTCACCGGAAGCGATGCGGCGGAAATCTGTCGCGACTAGTAAGCCTGCTGTTTTCCGGCCCTTCACCTGCACACGTGAGCCAACGGTCGCTAAAGCGGCATTGGCGGCTGTGGTTTCAACGTCGGTATCGTTCAAACGGAATCGTCCATTCGTGTCAAGGCTTTGCACTACGCCGTCGAGCACGATAATGGTGTTGTCATTGCGAACAATAGGGATTCCGGCGACGATCTGGCTTGCGTTCATTGTGTACAGAAGGGTCGGAGCGGTATGCACAAAAAACCCTGATAAAGGTCCTATGACGCGTACTCGTGTATTTTCTATGATTGAGGTAGTGCCGGGTATGGTTCCAGTTGGCGTTGTCACGCTCGATACGCCCGCAGTCGATACCGCCACGGCTTGCAAGCTGAATTGGAACGATGTGACACTCGTTGCGACGCCGAGCAATTCGGTCTTGGGGTCGGCAACGCTAGGCAATAAAATCAGGCGTGTCGCAAGTATGGATCTGCTGTCCGTCTGTGGAATACCGTATACCTCGACGCGATTGAGCAAATTTAGATTTGCCAGTGAGTTGAAGCCATCGAAAATCGTATTCTGGTCGACCTGCACCGACAACAATCCTTGGCCTTGAGCGACTCCGATACCAAGGCGCTGATTGTTTAAATCCAATACGGTTACTTGTCCTACGACCGCACTCTGCACATTGATGTTTGTGGCTATCCCGGGTGTAGTGCTCGTTGATGTTGCGGGGATGGTGCCCGTCACCTCAGCGACCATGCCAAGTTTGAGTGCATTAAAGGATTGTCCACCCTGCGTGTTGATGAAGATCGTCGACGCACGGTCGTCGAGACCAGTGGCTGCAATACCAGCAACGCCGACAGTCGATAGTGGGCCGCTTGCGATCAATGCATCAGCGGGAGGGGTAGGATCACCAGAGCCGCCGAAACCGGTTTTTGTATCTGCTCCACCGCCACCGCCACAGGCTGCCAGCAGAGTGGCGGCAAGAAAACTGGCCAACATAAATGCAATTTTGTTTGGTGCAGATAATTGTCGAGTCTTGATCATGATTTAGTTTTCTTTGGGTGTCTCAGAGTAAAAATACATACCAACACGCATACGGGTTTTGGCAACTCTACTTTGTTTGGCATCGTCGGTTTCAAGTGCAATGGCTTTTTCGATCACGGTATTAAATGTTCGCTGCCACTCGCCACGTACAAGTGTGTGTAACGTTTCAGCCGACATCTCGGATAACTCGTCAGAATAAATACTTTGTTCCAGAAACATGGGCGATGGCCCGATGATATTCGTTACCGCTGCTGCCAAATGATCTTCAAGGTTCTCGGTAGGGCGAGCGAGTTTGTCATCAGGGTCAGACGATGACAGGAAGTTTGTAGTGATCAAACGCACCGACTCGTCAGCCATTTCGACAAATCCCAAGCGCGTCAGTTCATCAAATACTGCCGCCGGCCGATGATCGGTCGTGACGGAGCGTACCAAATCGTCAAATGAAAGTGTGTTGCCGGTGGTACTGCGGCGCGGTAAAACTTTGGGATTGCCCTCGCGGTCGCGCCAACGGCGATTTGTGCGCCACATTGCTGCGACTGCAGTTGCGTAGGATGCCATCGGCGGGCGCTCCTTGTCTGGTTCAGCGCTTGTCAGACGTCGAATTTCCTTGCGGTTCAATCCCGTCAGCAACGATAACTTCGTCCCGCTTACAGCATCGGCTTCAACAAAATGCTCATTTGCTGACCGTACATATGCACGTTTCAACACCTCGCTGGCAATCTGATACGTCACACCTTTGGCAATCATCAGACGAGCCACGGGCACAAGCACACGCACGAGCGTGTCAAGAAGCTTGTTCGATTGGCCGTTTTCTGGTGAGTCGCTATTCATTCATCAGCTATTCAAAAACGTTAGTATATTGCGGGAATTATTCCCCCGTTGAAATGCTGGTGCAACGAGATTATGGTCTCATGCCCCGTGAAATCCCGTTTTTACAACATTTTCAAACTATTTGCGAAAGTGCTTGCGTTTTGTTTTGATTGCGGGAATAATTCCCGCAACAGTATGTTATTCGAAATTCAAGACAAAAGCAAAGGATGCTCGATGTCAAACGAAGTCAGCCCGGTCAGTGTTGTCACTCCGACAAGCACGACGTTGCTGGCATCAGACAAAGCGCATTCGTGCGGAAGCATACTCATCAGGTTTATAGCAGCGCCTACGGTAGCCAACACCAGCGTGTCAAGACAAACAGGACTTACGGGCATTTGGAAAAAATCCTTTGACCCAACAAGCCTGACGCTACATCCGCAACGCGGAGTGACGTCGATAATGAGAACCAACACGCTGGTGGTGAGCCCGACAAATTCCCGTGTCGCGCTGTTTTTGTTTAGCGCCCTGACTTCAGCCTTTCGCCGCTTTTGTACCTTTAGCCTCTTTGGCCCCTTTTTTCCCGTCTGCACCAATCACAGTCTCGCCAAGGTGAGCATATGAACATTGCTGATCATTCGACTGCCTTTCCGTTGATTGCCCGTCGGCCTGCCGCGCGGCGCAAAACACATAACGGCAGGACGCTATTGCGCTCGCAATGGCATCAGGCTTGGTTCGAGCGGATTAGACATGTCAAGGAAATTTTCTCGGGGATGTCGCTGATGAGCAGTGGTTCGTTTGTCAGCAGGATTGAAGCGACACCAACGCGCGTGCCATTTTCGGCCTCCCTTGGAGTGACACCGACCATTGCGCACATCAATACGCCACGCCTGCTGACGATCACGGCATATTTCCCGCTGGGTTGCGGGCCGACGGATGCGACGGTGTCAAGTATTGCGCCGGACGGGGTTCGTATTCTGGAGGTTCGTTTTGACACGCCCAGCCCCGATTTCGCGTTTTCTGATCTAGTCCTCGTTCCTTACACGGTGGAATTGACCTACACGCCATCTGAGGCGGGCGATCTGCCGGTGCGTATGGTGACTTCCGACGGGGTGGCTGTGGGCGAATCTGTCGTCATGACGCGATGCTCCAAGGGCGACGATGCGCAGTTCGATATCACCGGCAAATGGATCGACCCTGCCACCAATGAAACCGGGCTCGCGTTCGTGCCGGATTCGCCGCGCAACAATGCCGTTATTGGCACATGGAATTTCCACGACCATCAGGGCGTGTCTCACCGCTACTCGATTGAAAGTGTGCATTGGAAAAAGCAGGACGTTGAAGCTGAGGGCGCGATATTTGAGACCACCGCCGTTGACACTGCTGTTGCCTCAACCGCACCTTCGCCCGATCTGGCCAATCCTGCGCCAGCACTGGCCAATCAAGTGGGCCTTGTCCGCATCACATTTCATGGCCTCAATTCTGCGCGCATCTTTGCTCTCGGCTTCGGCGGTAACGTGTTGTTCACATCGAATCTGGTACGGACGACGTATTAATTGGGGAAGCTCTGATCAAGTCCTTCGACAGGCTCAGGACGAACGGTAACTTATTGATTCCGTTCGTGGCACGTGAGGCTGGGTTTCGGTGCGCATGCGCGCCGCTGCCGAGCGCCAGAGCCCGATGCAGCGGGCGATGGCTTGTCGAACCACACTCAAAATATACTTAATCAGTGCGTCCTTAAATAGTTGTCACTGCCCCAAGCGCATCCCAGCGCTGGTTTCCACCTGCTCACTAATGCGTTACCCTTCGGCATCGACGCTCGATGGTGGATGCAAACATGAATACAGATGGCCAACTGATTGACGAACTCAATGCGCGTCCTGCGTCCGAAGCGGCCAAGCTGCTTGACGGTCTCGACGTCGCCCGTGCATATGTCGTGCTCGCCGCGCTGAATGGCGGATTTGCACAAGATATACTTGTGGAAATATCCTTGGCGCGGCGGCAAGCCATTATCAAGGCGGCTCCAGCCGAAATTTCGGCGCAGTGGCTGCGTAATCAATCATATCAGCAGGGCGAAGTGGGCAGGCTGATGGAGCCGGCGGTCGGCGTTTTTTCGCCAGCGACGACGGTGGGCACGGCCATCGAAGCGTTGCGTGCGCTGATCAAATCCGCCTTCATCACCTACGGTTATGTGAGTGACCCGGACGGCAAGTTGCTCGGTATTGTCACGATGCGCGATCTTTTGTTTGCCGACAACACCAAAACGCTCGGCGAGATCATGCTGGCAGATGTTTTTGCACTGCGTCCGCAATACACGATTTCAGATGCGATGCGCCTCACGTTGAACCGGCACTATCCGGTTTATCCGGTCTGCGATGCGGATGGGCGGCTGCTTGGCTTGGTGCGCGGGCAAACCATTTTTGAATCCGAGGCCTTCGAGATCACGGCGCAGGCCGGTAGCATGGTCGGTGTGGACAAAGAAGAGCGGATCTCCACGCCGATGATGCAAAGTTTCAAGTTTCGCCACCCTTGGTTGCTGCTGAATCTGTTGACCGCATTTTTGGCAGGTGGCGTGGTGGCAATGTTTCAGGGCACTATCGACCGGCTGGTGATACTCGCCGCATTTCTGCCGGTGCTGGCGGGGCAGTCGGGCAACACCGGATGTCAGGCAATGGCGGTCACCTTGCGCGGCATCACGCTCGGCGAAATCAAGCCGGGCGATGGCAAGACGCTGGTGTTCAAAGAAGGATTATTGGGTGCCATGAACGGCGCGCCGATTGGTGTGATCGCCGGCATCGCGATGTACGTCACCGCGTCCGCGCAGCATTCCACCCACGCCGTCATGCTTTCGATAGTGACCTTTCTGGCCATGGTGGGCGCATGCATGGTGAGTGGCATCTCCGGTGCGATTGTGCCGCTGACGTTGAAGCGCTACGGCGCCGATCCGGCAACGGCATCGAGCATATTCCTGACGACATCGACCGATATTGTCAGCATGGGGTTGTTGCTGGGACTGGCGACGGTGTTGGTGCGATAAGTCGTAAAATTTTTTAGCCGCAGCGCTCACAAAAAGCCACAAAAAACTAAAACACAAGCACTGGCGCGGCTTTCAGGTTATTTATGTGCTGAACGGCAAGCTGGGCACGGAGTTAAGGTTTCAACCTGTTGGGACACCAGTCGGCGCAGCCATTCGCGCGATCAGCCCTTGCCGGGGACAGCCAACGCGTCGCTCTCCATCTGACGATGTTGTTCTTTCCGCTTCATGTCCAGATATTCGGCCTTCTCTATCTCGTGCAATTGCCTCGGATAGCGTTCCACCGCGACAAACCAATCGCCGATGCGCTTTTCAAATTGCGCGCGTGGCGATAGCGTTAATGCGCCCAGATAGGCTTCGATCGCCAGGTAGTAGCGCATGGTGTTGCGTTCCACCAGACCGCGCATGCCACCGATATAAATCGGGCTGCCGTCTTCTTCCTTGCCGGTCACGGTGAAGCCCACTTTGGATCGTGCGATCGTGCTGAAATATGCCGACATGGCGATCTTTCCGGTTACGCCAAAACCATATGCGTAAGAAAGATGCAAAAAAGTCGTGCCATTCTCCAGCGGCACGGCCTCAAGCGTTATGCGATAGTCGTGCGTGCTTAGTGGGCCAGTGTCCGCTGTCAATGCCACACGCAGATAGTCGGCTTGCCGGTCGGCGAGCTTCCATGCAAAGGCCAGACGGTAAGATTCACCAAGCGGCTGGTCGAACTTCTTTCCCACGTTCATCAGCAACGTGGTTGTCTGCTGCTCGCGCGCGACACTGCAGTACTTGGTATTGAGATGAAGGATCAGAATGTCACACCAACCCTGCGGCCCGCTGAGTGCGGTGCTAACTTTGTCATAGGGGTGTGGGATGACGGTATAAATATCGCCCTTCACATCGTTGGATGTCTGATCCGACGCCATTACCATCGGACGATTGAACGCGTTGTTGGCCAGTTGATCTTTTAGCGTCTGATGTTGCGCACGCAACACCGAGGCCGGGCCAGTGCCGGCGTTTGCGCCTGAAACAGGCGCAGCGTCGGCCAGCGTAAAGCCGGTCATGAGCCAGAGTGCAACGGCGGCCAGCATCAATGCGGCCAGAGTGATTGCAGAAGTGCGCGGGCCGTCCGTACCTGTTTGCACTTCGTTGCCGTTTCGCGTTGATGGTTGCGTTTTCATATTTCCTGCTTTCATAACCAATAAACCCAGACGCGCGCCGCCTGTTCTTTGACGCGCATCACCGTTGGACGTGCGCGCCAGGATTCGGGCGTGATTTGTGTTGATGCGGCGAGGTCTTTCTCGAACATGGTGTTCATCTGCGCGCCGAATTCCAGACCGAGAACGACGGCGTTCACCTCGTCGTTATGAAGGAAGCTCCGCCAATCGAGATTGGTTGAGCCGATGGTTGACCACAAACCGTCGATTAACGCTGTTTTGGAATGAAGCAGGGCCTGACCACGCTCGAAGATTTTCACACCAGATTTAAGCAGTGCGTGGTAGTAAGAACGACCCGCATGAAAAATCAGCGCGGAGTCGGTCTTGCTCGGCAGAATTATTTTGACATCGACGCCACGACGTACCGCATCGCCGAGCGCAGTCATGATGTGTTCGTCCGGCGCAAAGTACGCGTTGGTGAGATAGACCGATGTCTCAGCACTACCGATGGCTGATAGCAGCGTGTTGTAGATCTGACCACCGCCATCGTCGGATGAACTGCCAATCGCGCGGACAACCTCCTTGCCCTTTTGCGTCTGCGGGGGAAAATATTTTTTGTCTGGCAGGGTTTCGCCCTTTTGCTTCGTCCATGAATCCATAAACAATTTCTGGAACTCAGCCACCACCGGTCCTTCTACCAGCAGGTGCGTGTCGCGCCAAGGCGTTTTGTCTTTGTCAGGGCTTTTGATGGATCGTTTGCCGCCTGACCCACTCGAATACACATTGCTGATGTTTATGCCACCAAGAAACACGCTGGTACCGTCGACGATCAATAATTTCCGGTGATCACGCTGGTTAAGCTGCCAGCCCTTTTTTGCCGTGAGCGGATTGACGGGATTAAATTCAAGCGTCTTGATTCCACCGTCCCTGAGCCGCTGGAAAAACGCTTTCGGTGTATTGAGAGAACCGACGCTGTCGTAAATCAACGCGACTTGTATTCCTTGTTTTTGTTTCGCGATGAGCGCGTCCGAGAATTGTCTGCCCACTTCATCGTCTTCGATGATGTAGGTCTCCATATTGATATTGTCTTTGGCGGCGGCGATTGCTTTGAGCATCGCGGCGTAAGTAGACTCACCATCCTGAAAAAGTGTGGTTCGATTGCTGACCACCAACGGACTGCCGGCCAGCGCTTCTTCCACCGCGAGGTGGCGCTCGAAAATGCCGGTTTCCGCCCCACGGCTACTGATCTTTGCCAGAATCGCTTCAGTCTGCTTGCCCGATAACTTGCCGCGCGCGCCCTCCATTTTGGCGGGCTGTGCCGTCTGCGGCAGCATGGCGGCGGTTGTCTGCGGCAGTGACGCGCAGCCGACAATCATCAATGCCGCGCATGACACCATCAAACCGCGCGGCCAGCCAGACCAAGTGAGTAGGCTGCAAACGATGGTGCGTACAGTCATTCCCATTTCCCTTACCCTATCCTCGGCGTTTAAGTTTCTGGACCGAGAATAGAGTGATAGGCGCGGTACCGATACCGGCGAAACCCGACAAACCGGGTCAGATTTGTCCTACAGCACAAAGATATTTGTGACACAAAATATTGATCCGGCAATTAAATCTGTTGAATCGTCGTCCCCGCCCCCGATCCAAGTATTCGAGGGCAGGCTGTGGCGGGGATCCAGTGACTTCACGACGTACGCCACTGGAGTGAAGGCGTGCCTTCACCATTCGCGGGAACGACGGAGCTTGAAATTCTTCAACATATTTAATCGCTGGATCAATAAAAACGGCACCTTCGTGGGTGCCGTTTCTACTTATAAAGTGATCGTTCTTTCAGAGCAACGCGAGCACCTCTTCAGCATGGTTCTTGGTATCGACCGAATCGATGATATGTGCGATCTTGCCTTTCCCATCGACTATAAACGTCACCCGGTCTGCAATACCCACAATCGCCTTCGCCGCTGACAACAGTCCACCACCGCCAATCGTGCCATAAGCTTTCCCGACCGAGCGGTCGGTGTCGGCAAGCAGCGGGAAATTGAGCTTGTATTTGGTCGTGAATTTTTGATGCGAAGACTCATCCTGCGTGGAGATCCCCAGAATAGCGGCACCTTTGGCCTTGATCTCGGCGTTCGCATCGCGCAGCGAACACGCTTGCGCCGTGCAACCGGGAGAGTCGTCCATCGGGTAGAAGAACATCACGAGCGTCTTGCCGCGATAGTCCTTGAGACTGACCGTGGTGCCGTCAGTGAGTGTGCCAGAGAAGTTCGGGGCGGGGTCGCCGGGTTTTAGTTTTGACATGGTGGTTTCAGCGTGTGGACAGACTACCAATGCACACCCTGTGTTATCTGCGCAAACGCCATCGCTTCCGGCGTCATCTCAACTTCCTTCGCTGTTTCCCCTTTCTTGCCCTGTGAAGCTGTTGAATCCGGGAACATACGGAACGCGGCATTGAGAATAATCTTGGTGAGTTTCGGCGATACCGCGTGCAGCACGGCCCCGGCGATACCGAGGCGTGTGGCGATGCGCACTGGCTTGTAAACGATGGCCTCAACCACCAAATCAGCCGCCTGCTCGGGCGAAAGCGTCGGCACGCTGTTGTACATTTTCGTCGGCGCGATCATGGGTGTGCGCACCAGCGGCATGTTGATCGTTGTGAAGTTGATGTGGTTATCGACGAATTCAGATGCCGCGCAACCAGTGAACGCGTCTAGCGCGGATTTGGATGCGACGTATGCCGAGAAGCGCGGCGATTGCGTCAGCACACCGATGGACGAGATATTGATGATGTGCCCGAAATCCTGCTTCATCATGATCGGCAAGAATCCCATGATCAAACGCAGCGAGCCAAAATAATTGAGCTGCATCGTGCGTTCAAAATCATGGAAACGCTCAAAGCTGTTGGCGATGCCACGACGGATCGAGCGGCCAGCATTGTTCACAAGGTAATGACACGCGCCGTAGTCCTTCAAAACAGCAGCGACCAGTTTGTCGCAACTGGCGAGATCGGCTAAGTCGCAGGAATAGAATTTGGCGTGACCGCCCATTTCCTTGATTTTCGCGAGTGTGGCCTGTGCTTTTTCAGGGTCGCGTGCGACGATCACGACATTGGCACCGGCTTCGGAGAGCTTCAATGCAGTCGCTTCACCGATACCCGATGTGCCGCCGGTAACAACCACGACCTTGCCCTTGATCTTGCCTTCCAACGTGCGGTCGATAAACAAGTCCGGGTCGAGATGACGCTCCCAATAATCCCACAAGCGCCAGGCGTAGGTTTCAAGTTTCGGAACGCTAATGTCTGAACCCTTTAGCGCCTTGACGGTATCGCGGTTATCAAATTTCGTCGGGTAGCTGATAAAGCTGAACACATCTTTCGGAATGCCCAGATCATTGAGAATCTGATTGCGGGCGCGGCGCACCGGCGCGACTGACATCAAGCCATCGAGCACGTAGCTTGGGATAAAGCTCAACATTTTTGCGTTTACGCGCATCGTCATCTGCGGTGCGTGAGCGGCTTTGGCAAACAGATTCAGTATTTCGCCGATACGCATCGGTTCCGGATCGGTCAGGTGGAAACACTCGCCATCGAGACCTTTCTTGTGGGCAATAAAGTCCATCGCATCGACCACGTAATCGACCGGGATGACGTTGAGCTTGCCGCCTTCGATGCCGATGGTCGGCATCCACTGCGGCAATGTGTCGCGCATCTTCTGGATGAGTTTGAAGAAATAATATGGGCCATCGATTTTGTCGATCTCACCCGTTTGCGAGTGGCCCACCACCATGCCGGGGCGATAGACGCGCCACGGCACTTTGCACTCGTTGCGCACAATGCCCTCAGAGTCGTGCTTGGTGCGGAAGTAGGGGTGATCGAGTTCTTCAGCTTCTTCGAACATGTCTTCGCGGAAGGTGCCGTCATATAATCCTGCGGCTGCGATGGAACTGGTGTGCTGAAAGCATCCGGCTTTGATCGCTTCGGCGAATTCGACTGCGTTCCTCGTGCCGTCGATGTTGGCAGTTTGCTGACTGGCCGCATCGGCGGAAAGATCGTAAATCGCGGCTAAGTGAAAGAGGTGCTTTACCTTACCCTTCAATTTTGTGATGTCCGCCGCGGCCACACCCAGCTTCACTTTGCCGAGGTCACCGACAATCGGCACGACGCGCTTTTGCGAGGCGGGCAATCCCCACCACGGGTATAGCGCTTCGAGTTTTTTGATGGAGTTTTTACGCACCAGCACGTAGATCGTGCCTTCGCGCTTCAGCAGGTTTTTGACTAGAAATTTGCCGATAAAGCCGGTGGCGCCAGTGACGAAGTAAGTCATGGTGGTGTTTCCTCCAAAGGAATGTTGTGCAGTCGTTTTTATATTAGGGCCAAGAGTTGGGCCTCGGTGAAATCATACACTGCGGGCAAGGCACAGGTTACGCAGGTGCTGCAAGATTTCTGCCTACGCCACTATATGTTGCACTGCCGCATTTATGCTCGCCTTCATGTCGACTGCATGTTTAGTGTGATTGCTCTAATGCGCATGCATAAACTGGCTGCAACATCAAATCAATCAATCACAGGAGTGTTCAACATGGTCACCAAACGAGTCGTAAAGAAAACAGTCGCACAAACCAAAGCGCGCGCCAAGACGGTCGCCCGTAAAATCACCAAAACGGCGAAGGTTGCAGTCGATGTCAATCCAGTCAAAAAAGCCGTTTTAGCTGGTTTGGGCGCAGCCGAGCGCATGCAGAAGCGTGTGAAGGTTCAGAGCACCAAAATCTACGGCGGTATGGTCGATGTTATCTCGCGCGAATCCGGACGTTTGAGTGGTTTTGGCAACGACACGGCGAAAGCATTTGCCAAGAAAGCCAATTTGTTTGTTCGTGAAGGCAAGAAAATCCAGTCCAATGCCGAAGCCGTTGCGACCGCGAAAGCACTGGAAGTGACGAAAGAAATCAAGGCGCTGGCGGCAAAGTCAGAAAAAGCATTCAGGAAGAACGTTAAAGGCACCGTGAACATGACGATGGCCAACGCCAAAGACGGCATCACCAAGCTTGAGCACGTTTTTGAAGCGCGCGTTGCCAAAACCTTGAACACCTTCGGTATCCCATCGAGCCAGAACGTGCGCGAACTGCAAGTGCGTATGGCTGATCTGCAAAGAGCGCTGGTGCAACTGAACAAGCGTGGTGTTCGCGCGTAATTTTTGCTGTTGCTTCCTGATGTGTTTGGAAGCTCGCGGCAATCAGTAGCAAAATGGGGAATAACGGTTGATATTCCCCATTTTTACGTAAAACAACAACACAATAAATCGGAGTGAGCTTGAGTAAGCCCAGCCAGCAACGCCAACGTCGTTCGCAAACAACGCCTCAACCGGCTAAAAAAATCGGTCTCGCCCTGGCAGGCGGTGGGCCACTCGGTGCCATGTACGAAATCGGCGTGCTGATGGCGCTGGATGAAGCGCTTGAAGGATTGAACCTGAACGACATCGATGTTTACGTTGGCGTATCAGCCGGCAGTTTTATTACCGCCGGGCTCGCCAACCAACTCACCCCCGCTGATATTTATCGCCTGTTCATTGAAAACAAAGCCACCGACAAAAAAACCGGCGCGCTAAAACCGGAAGTATTTTTGCGGCCCGCCACACGCGAATATTGGCGCAGTGCCAAGCTGGTGCCGCGTCTGGCGGCAAAGGCGGTTTGGGATTACGTTTCGCGGCCCTTGTCAGGCAGCCTGATGGGAAGTTTCAGTATCCTTGGCAAGGCGCTGCCGACCGGCTTGTTTGATAATCACGCCATCCGCGAATTCTTGCGCAAAGTGTTCAACGAGCCCGGACGTACGGATGACTTTCGCAAGTTGAAGCACCAGCTATTTTCGGTGGCGACCGATCTCGACACCGGCGAATCGGTGCGTTTCGGCGGCCCCGGTTTTGACCACGTGCCGATATCCAAAGCGGTGCAGGCAAGCGCTGCATTGCCGGGCCTGTTTCCGCCGGTGCGTATCGGCGGCCGCTATTACGTCGATGGCGCATTGAAGAAAACATTAAACGCCTCGGTGGCGTTGGAGGCGGGCGCGCAATTGGTGTTGTGTGTGAATCCGTTGGTGCCTTTCGATGCGAATCTCGCAAAAAGCCGTGCCGGTGCCAACCAGCAGTCGCACATGAAAAAACTCGTCGAGGGTGGATTACCTGCGGTGCTCGCGCAAACCTATCGTGCGGTCATCCACTCAAGAATGCACGTGAGCCTGGCCAACTATGTGACGCAATACAAAAAAGCTGATGTGGTTTTGTTCGAGCCCCGCAGCGACGACACCGAAATGTTTTTTACCAATATCTTCAGCTACGCCACGCGACGCCAAGTGTGCGAACACGCCTACCAGCGGACCCGTCAGGATTTATTGAAACGCCATTTTGAACTCGAACCGATTCTCGAAAAATACGGCATCACGATGAATCTTGATGTGCTGCGCGATGAAAAGCGCACACTCGATCACGGTCTCTTCAAGCGCACGGCAAAGCTGCGTCGCGAAGAACGCTTGTTCGGCGCAACGCTGGATTTATCGGACGCGATTGCGGAACTGGAACGCTGGGTCGGCAGAAATACCGCCAAATCAGCGGCCAGGATGCGCACGGCTTAATTGTAATAAAAAAACGTAGATCAAGAATTGACGGGCATTGCAGGCACAAAACAGCCTGAAAGGCGCACCAGCGCTAG
>JAYURJ010000029.1:0-19449 GCA_043756275.1 Betaproteobacteria bacterium
GAAAAAACCAACCTGAGCTACACCATCATTCGCTCACCAATTGACGGCATCGTGATCGACAGGAAAATCGACGTGGGGCAAACCGTTGCCGCAAGCTTCAGTACGCCAACGCTTTTCCAGATCGCCAAAAATTTGGAAGAAATGCAGATCGATACCAGTGTCGCCGAGGCCGATGTGGGCAGTGTTCGCCAGGGCATGCCGGTTCGGTTTACGGTCGATGCATATCCCGAGCGTGACTTTCAGGGCAAGATTCGATTGGTGCGCTTGAATCCCACTATTCAGCAAAATGTGGTGACGTATAACGTTGTTGTCGACGTAAACAACGAGGGCAGCCTGTTGAAGCCGGGCATGACGGCGCAGGTAAGTTTCGTGGCCAATCAACGCGATAACGTGGTGCGTATTCCAAACGGCGCGCTACGTTTCAAGCCGCCCAAGGATGACAAGGAAGATAAGAAAGTTGCTAAGAAAGATGTGGCCAAGAAAAAGGCTGCCGAATCACCCGACATAAAGACCGCAGACACGAAAGCCGACAGCGCCGCCGGTGCAGACAGCGGTGCACGCGCGCGTCGCCCACCGGCACGTGTTTACAAGGTCAATGAGAAAAACGAATTGATGCCGATGGAAATTCGTACCGGCGTGGCGAGTAACCAGTTCACGGAAATGATTTCGGGCGATGTTAAACCCGGCGATGAGTTGGTGATTCGCGATTTGCAAGACAAGACGGCAAAGAAATAATCCTTGCGATGAATGCCGTTGTGAAGCCCCAAAACAAATCGGACGTGCTGATCCGCTTAAGCGATATTCGCAAAAGCTATTTCAGTGCTGATGTTGAAACCCCGGTGCTGCACGGCATCAATGTAACGATTTACAAAGGTGAATTTGTCGCCATCATGGGGCAATCGGGCTCCGGCAAATCCACGCTCATGAATATCCTTGGTTGTCTGGACACGCCGACCTCCGGCAGCTATGTGTTGAACGGTAAGGAAACCGCGAAGCTCAACGATAACGAACTGGCGAAAGTGCGCAACGAAACCATCGGGTTCGTTTTTCAGGGCTTCAATTTGTTGAAGCGAATGCCACTGATCGACAACGTTTCGCTGCCGCTGCTGTATGCCGGCGTGCCCATGCATGAGGCGCGTAAACGTGGCGCGGAAAAATTGGCGCAAACTGGATTAGGTGCATTCACAAAACGATTGCCGAATCAGATTTCAGGGGGCCAGCAGCAACGCGTGGCGATTTCGCGCGCACTCGTATGCGAACCGGCGTTGATTCTCGCGGATGAGCCGACCGGCAATCTTGATACAACCACGTCGAGCGAAATCATGAATTTGTTCACGCGCCTCAATGAGGAGGGCATGAGCATTCTGATCGTGACGCACGAGTCGGATGTGGCAAAGTACGCCAAGCGCCTGGTGCGCCTGAAAGACGGGCTGGTCACGTATGATGGCGCGATGGCGGATGCGAATTTATGAAATCGGTAAACTCTAGCACTGGTGCGGCTTCCGGGCAATTTATGCCCGTTAAGGCCCGCCGATACTTGATCTTCGTTTTTTTCGTCTGAAATACAGGGAGATCAGAGTTGAATCTGGTTCAAGTATTTCTTGAGGCATTCCGCGCCATGTCGATGAACCGTCTGCGCGCGAGCCTCACGATGCTCGGCATCATCATCGGTGTTGGCGCGGTGGTGTTGATGCTCGCCATCGGTGAATCGGTCCGCGAGGACATCAACCGGCGTATTTCCGCGATGGGCTCGAACGTTATGATCATCCTGCCGGGCTCGTCGACTGCCAATGGAGTACGAGCCGGTACCGGCGCATCGCAAACTCTCACGCTGGCCGACGCACAGGCGCTCGCCGCGTTGCCGACTTTTGCCAACGTTGCACCGGTCGTACGCAATCCGTTTCAAGTGGCCAGTGGCGCGAACAACTGGAACACGACCGTCATGGGCGTGAGCCCGGAGTTTTTCGAGATCAAGGATTTTGTTGCCGACCAAGGAAGCCTGTTTGGCGATGTGGAAATGCGTTCTGTGTCGCGTGTAGCCGTGATCGGGACAACGGTTGCGCAGAATTTGTTCAATGAATCCGACCCGATTGGCCAGACAATCCGCATCCGCAATCGACCATTTGAAGTCATCGGCGTGCTCGGCAGTAAAGGCAGCGATCTCGGCGGCGGCGATCAGGACGACACCGTTCTCATTCCGATCACCACCGCGCGTCAGCAAGTGATTCGCACTTGGTCACCCGGTGCGATCCATTACATCATGGCGCAAGCCGCCAGCGCAGATCAGACGCAGGATGCGATTTATGACGCCACACAAGCGTTGCGTATCCGCCACCGCATCCGTGATGATGCCGAGGATGATTTTACCGTCCGCGATCTCGCATCGATTGCCGAAGCGGCTCAAGGCATCGCCACCGCGCTTACGCTGTTGCTGGGTGCAATTGGTTCCATTTCACTGCTGGTTGGCGGCATTGGCATCATGAATATCATGCTGGTTTCCGTCACCGAACGCACCCGCGAAATTGGTATCCGCATGGCGCTGGGCGCAAAACGTCGCGATGTACTTTTACAATTTTTGACCGAGGCAATTGTGATCTGTGTTTGCGGCGGCGCAATTGGCGTAGCACTCGCTTATGGTGGCAGCGTGCTCATCACCAAGCTTTCACCGATGGAAGTTGGCATCTCTGCTACTGGTATCGCCATTGCATTCAGTTTTTCGGCGATGATTGGGATATTTTTTGGTTTCTACCCGGCGAAGCGGGCGGCGGGATTGAGGCCGGTGGAGGCGTTGCGGTATGAATAAAATCTTGCCGTGCCTGATCTTGGAAACCAGATAAGTGGTTATGTCCGCCGACGGAAAGATTCGAGTGTTCATGACCAGCACTTCATACCCACGCGACGCGAAGGATTGGAAGGCAACATTCATTCGAAGCATGGTGAACTCATTGGCGGGCAGGCCAGATCTTGAACTCACGTTTTGGGGGCCAAAAGGGGAGTTTCCGCCAGATGTTCATTACGCAACCAATGCGATTGATGCCAAATGGTTTGATAATTTACTGACCATGGGTGGAATCGCAAACGTGCTACGAAAAAAGAATTTTTCGTCGGTAGCTGCCGTGCTCGCTCTCGTCCGCAAACTCCGGTCTGCATATTCGAGCACGCCAACAACAGATGTTTTCCATGCAAACTGGCTACAAAGTGCGGTGTCAATGCGGCGCGATAGCAGACCCCTGCTCGTAACTGTACTGGGCACTGACTTTGCTCTACTGAAAGTGCCTGGCGTTGTTTACCTGCTACGAAGGATTTTTCAAGCGGGACCATGCGTCATTGCACCGAATGCTGATTGGATGCTGCCTCGCCTTCACGAGTGTTTCGGCGATGTTGCAACGATACGTTGTATTCCGTTCGGCATCGATAAGGGTTGGTTTGAGATTTCGCGCGCGGCAATAACAAACTCACCCGGTAAATGGCTGCTGGTTTCGCGGATCACCCGCGCCAAGATTGGGCCACTTTTCGAGTGGGGCAATGGTGTTTTTGGCAGAGAGCAACAGCTTCATGTATTTGGTCCGATGCAGGAAAAAATCTCGGTACCTGCATGGGCTCAATATCATGGCGCAACCAACCCTGACGAACTTCAGCAGCGTCATTTCCCGGCAGCATCGGGCTTGGTCACGTTAAGCACGCACGACGAGGGGCGGCCACAAGTCATGCTGGAGGCGATGGCTGCCGGATTGCCGATTATTGCCTCGCCACTAGCGGCGCATTTGGATATTGTCAAACATGGCGATACTGGCCTTATCGTTCGCTCACAAGATGAACTGCGTGAAGCCGTTGGAAGACTGTCTCTGGCCGACGAAAATACTAGAATGGGCCTGATCGCACGATCATGGGTGAGGACACAACTGGGCACCTGGGAGGATTGTGGACAGCGTTATATCAATGCATACAAATTTCTGATGGAAACTCATAAGTGATGAGCGACAAGATTTTAGTTCTGGGCGCATCCGGATTCGTCGGCCGGCGGCTGGTCACGGCTCTAGCTAATGCGGGGCACGATGTTTTGGCACTAGCGCGCCGCACGCCAGCACCCCTCTTTCCTGCAAATGTTGAAGTCATCACTGCCTCTCTCGATAATTCAACATTAGTTGAAACAATGTTGGCGCGTTGCAAAGCAGTTTTTCATGTCGCGAGCGACTCGACACCGGGGACCACCGCATCGCAACCCGCCCTAGAAGTAGGACTGAATTTGCTTCCAACACTAAGATTCCTGGAATCGTTGCAAAAATTCCCGCACGTCCCATTGGTGTACCTGTCATCTGGCGGTGCGGTCTACCGACCGATTGCGTCCGGTGGCTTGACCGAAAATTCCCCGGCAGAACCGCCCTCATACTATGGCGCTGGAAAAATTGCGATCGAGAATTTCATCAACGCTTTCGAAAGTCAACACAACGGTCGCGCCCTGATTCTGCGCCCCAGCAATTTTTACGGCCCAGGGCAACACTTCCGACGCGGCTTCGGTCTAATTCCGACATTGTTTCAACATGTTGTCGATAAGACGCCAATCAATATTTGGGGAGACGGTGAGATAGTGCGTGACTATCTTTTTATGGACGATTTTCTTGCGCTCTGCCTTGCGATCGCCAAGTCAAACTTTGCATATTCCCGTTTTCAAATATGTAATGTCGGTTCCGGAAAGGGGCACAGTATCAATCAAGTGTGTGGTCTGGTTGAAGAAATCACGGGCGAGACAATCGAAAAAAAATATCTGCCTTCACGAAATGTTGACCTGACACGAATCGTACTTGACAGTACACAGGCGAAAGACCTTTTCGGCTGGGAAGCCAAAACGGCACTCCCTGTCGGAATCTCGCAATCATGGGACTGGTTCAAAAATCATGCCTAGCGAGATCAAAAATTTTTCCTCCCGATTTGCGTTTTTGAAAGGCACATTTTTTCACCCCCAGTGGTTCGCGCATCGTCAGGAGAAAGCGTTCTTCAGGTTGATCGGTAGCCACACAGGCATGCGCGTGTTGGACATAGGCTGCTCTGATCAGCGAATCCGCAGGTTTCTCCCCAAAGATAGCGCCTATATCGGGCTCGACTACTACTCAACCGCAACGCAATGGTATGGAACCCGACCAGCGATTTACGGCGATGCACATGCACTCCCGTTTCCAGATAACCAATTTCAATCTGTGCTGTTGCTGGATGTCCTTGAACACCTGAGCGCACCGGAAATCTGCATCGCAGAGATTGGGCGCGTGTTGACAGCTGGCGGGAATCTTTTTTTAAAAGTTCCCTTTCTCTACCCAATACACGACGCACCGTTTGATTTCCACAGGTGGACGCGTTTCGGCCTCATTCAACTCGCACAACGGCATGGTCTTCAGGTCGTTAGCGAACGTCACATTGGAGAGCCGATCGAGACGGCAGCATTGTTGAGCAATATCGCATGGACTAAGGCGGTTCTAAGCTGGGTACGATCAGGAAATCCGTTGATGGTGTTGGGCCTTTTTTTGGGACCTGCGATAGTCTTGACGAACTTGATTAGCGCGCTAGTAGGCAAGCTGAGTGCACCAGATCAGATGATGCCTCACGGATATCTTTTCATTCTTCAAAAAAAATAACTTGAGTAGTCATACATCTGGTGGCACGAAAATCTTAGCCTAAGCTCTCCGCGCCAATGATTTCCTCTTCAGCCAAATAAACCTTTAATAGACTCGCTAATGGTTAACGATCTCAACGACGTTGCGCGCAAGTTCAGTGCGCTTTATCCGATCATGAATGACGCTGCACGACGACGAAACCGTGGATTGAAAATCGCAGCCATTGTGCGAGAGGCATTGTCCGGTAAGTCAATAAACAGGATTCTCGATATTGGATGCTCAAACGCTTTGGTTCTTGATACTGTTGTAGAAGAGCTTAGTCCCACCTTTGCCATTGGCATCGATATGGATGCCGCTGTCGCTCCCGCTCCCACTGCAAAAAGAACAGTGGTGATCGGCGATGCGATGACCTTGCCGCTTTCGTCAGACAGCATGGATGTCGTAATTTGCAACCACACCTACGAGCATGTACCGGATCCTTACAAACTATTTTCCGAGATCAACCGCGTATTGAAGGCTGATGGCATTGTGTATTTTTCCGCCATGAATGCGCGATGGCCGATGGAGCCACATTATCATTTGCCCTTCATTCACTGGCTTCCCAAAAGAATTTCCCGCGCAATACTGAAAACTCGTGGATTCCCGGCCGGTTACTTGGAGAAGCCTCTTACCACTCCAAAACTGATGGATTTGGTGTCAGCGTTCGAAATTCACGATTACACAGTTAAGGTGATCGCGCATCCAGGAAAATATCATGCACAAGATATCGTCAGATTTTCTACCTTCGATCTGGCTTATCGATTAATCGCAACCGTTTTTTATGGACTGCTGCCGGGATATCTTTGGATACTCAGAAAGCGTTCCGGAACCCTACCTAAAGAATAAGGGCAATGAGTATTCGCAACTGTTGAGCCGTATTCGAGACGCTATGAGCTAATTACCCGGCGGTGTCCCCGCACGAAGAATCGGCCCCCTAAACCAAGGCACAAGTCGACGGTCAACATACAAAGCCGGAAGCCCGCCACCATGGCAATGGCAGCAGGTAACAGGCTCTGTCCGGCAAACGCATCCACGGTGACCTCAAACACGCCGATCCCTTGCGGTGCGAAAAAAGCAACGAGACCAATTCCCCACGAGAATAGATACACACCACCTGTATGCAGGGCTTCAGGCACAGTGCTGCTGCCGACTAGAGCCATTGAATAGGCCACGAAAGCAGCCGCATGAAATGCCCAAATTACGGCGAACCATGCGCAACAAGCCGTCCACTTCGCAACACTCAGGTTTAGCATAGCATCCCGCCCGAATTTACGCATTAGCGCGGGCAAGCAGATAAGCATCACAAACGCCGCTGCTGCGATTAGAACGGTCACACCATCATAAGAGTTTGGCTTTGAACCAGAAAATTGAAGCAGCCCCCAGCCAAGCAAGAATGCCATGCAGATGGCTAGTCCATTCTCCAGTACAACCATCCAGCCTATCGCTGCTCTATTGACACCGTGCTCGTGGAGGTCAACTGCACGACCGATTGTATGCCAGACGCCTCCAGGCAAATATCGCGCTGGCAATCGGAGTATGTGGGTACGTAGCAACACGCGATACTCAACATATACACCTAGCGACTGCAATATTTTTCGTGAGGCCAAAGGGGAGAAGAAGTGTGCTGCCCCCAAGAACATACATGCGATCACTAGCAGAGTGCCGTTTGATGCCTCCCAAAGTCTAACGATGTCGAATCGCGACAACCAAACAATATAGGCAATGCAGAACAGTGCTACCGGGGTAAAGATTAACTTTGATGGCAGCCAGATGTATCGACGAAACCAGTTCAGAAATCCCCCATTTTGGGCAGGCGTTTCTTGTATGTTGATGATCGCTCACCCGACGAACGGAGGACGCCCGCAGACAGTTACCTCTCGTTCATCGTCCTTCAAGATGACAGAAGTATCAGGCATCAATTTTTTGGGCCATACGTTGCGGCAACTCATCCTCAACATGGACATGAGGCCCATCACCGCTTTCCTTGTAGTTCAACGCACTAATTTGTTCTGAAATTAATCCCATTAAAAACACGAGGATTGCGGTTATGAACAAAAGCGCACTCATATTGGTAAAGCGCCCAAAGGAAAGAAAGGTATAAAGATAGTAACTACATGCTGTCACAAAAAAAGCAAAGCTAATTGGTAAAAATAATTTCAATGGTGCAAACAGTGTGCCTATCTTAAAAATTATTAAAAAAAACCTGGCACCATCTCTGAATAAACGAATATGGCTCTTTCCAATTCTTGCGGGCGCCTCAATTGGAACATAGCCAACGACATAGCCCGCACGAAAAAAACTCATCGTGATCGTAGTCGGGTACGAAAAGCCATTGGGCAGCAGATAGAGATATTTTCTAAACAGGTCGGTCTTCACCGCACGAAATCCAGACGTGAGATCACTGACAGTCTGCCCGACCATCCATGTTGCGAACCAATTGTAAAATGTGTTTGCAATCGCGCGATGCGCGCCAGCCTGTGAAGCTATCGAGCGCGCACCAACCACCATATCGTATCCATTGTTTAATTCGGCAAGCAGGCGGGCGATGTCCTCTGGTTTATGCTGGCCATCAGCATCCATGAAAACAATGGTATCTGCCCTAGCCGCGCGTGCGCCACTTTTTATCGCAGCACCATTTCCTAAGCTGCGGGGATGTGTGACAACGCGTGCGCCATGTCGCTTCGCCACTTCGACAGAATCATCAGTTGACCCATCGTCAACGACGATCAGCTCGGCCTCAGGATAATGAGCACGAATTGTTGGCAACACCTTTCGAAGACCGTTTGCTTCATTTTTTGTCGGCAGGACGATGCTCAACATTCTGATTTCCTAATTGTTTGCAATAAACCTTGGGACATACCCACGATTCTCTCTAGTTCGCCCTGGCTTTAAGCGCCTTATCCAACAATGCGTCCTCCGCATCCAGCCGCTCTTTAAGTAGACTCCATTTATCCAGTTTCCGTGCTGCGTCAAGCTCAGCTTTCGCGCTTCCAAAGTCGCCCGCGACCTCGTGAAGCCTCACCAAGTCCAATCTGTACTCGATTCGCTCTGGGTCCGCATCCACTGCTGCCTTAATATGCGGTATCCCGAATGCGAGATTTTCAAGTTTGACCGCATAATATCCACCCAGAAGGGAATGGGCTGTCCCTAGCATTCTGCGGCTCGCGCCTGGGTTGGCGAGCGCTGCCTGCAACAGCCTCGTTATATCTGTGTCGGCAAGCCTGCAATACTCCCGCATTTGGCAATTGACAAGATTGTTGAGTGCGACCATGTTAGGCTCCCACGGTCGCTCATATTGGAGCCGTTTTACCGCCATCTCTACCCACGCCGGGGCGGGATCGTACCGCGCCTTATACGCCATTTGAATCATCGCCGTGACAGGAAAAATGCTGTTGCTCCCAAGTGCCGCAGCTCGGGCAAAATACGTTTCCGCAAGTTTTGCCAACTCTTCGTTTGGCTCATTGTTGTAGAGCATGAAATACATCCGCCCCATTTGATAATTCGCGCGATCTGAATTTGGATGGTTATGAACTTCGATTGCAGAATGTTCAACCAAGTTCGACCATTGCACAGACCTCACATAGGTAACTGCGCTGAAAACTGCCACGATCAAAATAACGAAGCATAATTTCGCACGTACTGAGAGCGTTTTGAAATCCACATGCCAAAAATAATAGGATGCTGCGAAAATTGGTCCAACAATTGGCAGGTAATTTCTATGTTCGTGGACCATTTCCAATGCAAGAAACGATGACTCCATGCTGTGTCCAACAAGGAACCAGAGGACCCCAATTGCGAGTGCGGGGGCGCGTCGGACAGCTAGTGCGCCTACAAGCCCTAGCGCGCAGATCGCGCCAACCGAGACGACCGTCCAGAACGACTGGAAAAGGCTAGTCGATATTGGGAAGTCATCGTGAAAAATACCCATCACGCCTGTGTTCGGCAGGAACATCATCCTTAGGTAAAACATCAAAACCTGAGGCTGTGTTAGCAAGCGATCTGTTAATGAAAACTCTCTTTTCAGGTAGCCGCTAGCAACGAAGGCGGCCAAACGTTCATAATTCAGCACAGCTAATATCAGGGGAATCAGCACCATCGCAGAAAACACTGCGTAAAGAAAGAAACGTGTGCCTTTATGGGGACTCGCAAACCTGAATGCGACCAGTTCGACGCACAATATCAAGTATGGTGCCAATGCGCCGTTTTCCTTACTCATCACCGCAAGCGCGGTCACCGGGCCCAGTGCAGCCATGATGAAGAGCAGGCCATGTGAGTATTGGTTTTCGAGTATTTTTCTTCTACCCAGAACATATAACGCGAGTGCCAAGAAGGTGAAAAGCGCCGCTAGACTTGTCATCCGTTGAACGACATAAAGCACACTAGTGAGGTTAAGCGGGTGAACAAGCCAAATACCGGCTGCTGTCATGGCGATAATATTAGCGCGCGTTCGCGTTTTTTGAGCGTCCGTACTTTTGTCAAGCGCTAGCGAGAGCTGACGGGTAAATGCGTAAACACTAAGGCCCGCGAAAATATGGATAATTACATTGGTAAGTTTGAAGAACAGAGGGTCAAATTCTGTTAGGTAATAGTTACCCGCAAAACTCAACATGCTTACAGACCGCCCAAGCGGGCCAGATTTTCCGGAAGTAGCCGCCGCTAAAATACTCTCGCGGGAAAGGGTGGCTACCTTGATCGCGTCGTTACTGAGAATATTCACGCTATCGTCAAATTCAAAATCGCCGTACAGACCCGGAAGATAGATCAGCATCGTCAATACTAGAACGAGTAGCAGTGGCAACATCCCGACGGACGGAGAGCGCAACAAGAATCTCATATTAAATTCAATTAGTAGTGCGCCATACTACGACGCTCGATAACGACGCACACGAATTGCGCAAAGAAAGCTGATGGTACATGAATAAGCTGTTGCGCCAGTCGCGTGCCAAAGTTGAGGCGCAAAAAAGCCGCCTCAGAGAGGCGGCTTTGAGATTCCTTCAAATTATCTATTGAATTGCTAAAGCAGATAATTCGAAATTAGCGGCACTGCGCAGGCAAATACTTGGCCGGCATCGTCGTGGCAGCTGTATTGCAAGCCCACACAACACCACCTGCTGTGAAGGTTGGCACAAGAGCAACCAATAAGTTATTGGCGGTAGGACTTCCACCCATATTATTTCTGTATCTAATGGTAATTACGCCCCTACCAGCAATGGTGACTGAGGTTACGGAATTGCCGATGATCGAGACATCGGTAGCCAGACCGGCGGACAAATTGTTTGCTGGTGGATTGCCTCTTGATGAATACGTTTCCGCCACAGCGGTTTTAGCCGCACCTGCCAGCCCCAAACCCTCAGTCACTTTTGCACGGATCGTGTAATCCTGATACGCCGGAATTGCAACAGCAGCCAAAATACCGATAATCGCGACAACGATCATCAGTTCGATCAGTGTAAAACCTTGTTGAACTTTCTTCATTTGATTCTCCAATAACTAGTTAGGTTGAATTTCAAACACATCGCGATGTGTTGTGTCCCTTATGTGCAATCAGCGTGCCATCTGCAGAACCGCGATTACGGGTGGCATGTGTGTTTGTTCACAAACGCCATGATGATCGCCTCTATGTAAATTTTACTTATATAATTCAAAGCGTTACATGGGCAAAAAGAATAGGAACAAAAATCTAGTTACAAGATTTAACACATCTTGAAATTTTCAACCCTTTGCATCCAACCTTCACTTGGCTAAATTCTTAGCGCCTCTCAAAATGAGCATTTACAAGCGACAGAGTACGCCTAAAGTGACAATCTACGTCAGTTCACTGTCCGACCTGATACCCGGGAATTGTTTCCTCATCAACCTCGTCCACTTGGGCCGCGTCTAAAAACTGTTCCGCATACTTCAGGTACACTTTTTCTCGCACAAACACATCGAATAAATCTGGATCGATGTGTCCATTCAATTTGAACTTACCCAGAATATTCAGGGACTCAGAAAGCGTTTTACCTAATTTATACGGGCGATCCTTGGCTGTGAGCGCTTCAAAAATATCTGCAATGCCCATTACTCGCGCCTGAACGCTCATTTGTTCGCGAGTCAGCCCACGTGGATAGCCTTTGCCATCCATACGTTCATGGTGCCCACCTGCATATTCTGGCACCTTGACCAGATGACGCGGCCAAGGTAACGCTTCCAGCATCTTTATAGTGGCATCGATATGGTGATTAATCGTCTTACGCTCAGACGGCGTCAACGTGCCGTAAGGAATATTGAGATTGTCCTTTTCGTCGGTGGATAAAAACGGTACGACTTCGCCGTTTACGTTCTTGAACCGATAGTCCGCAATCTTGTTCACCCTAACCTGGTCTTCGGCGCCCATCTTCTCGCTGCCAATATTAGTGCGCCTCAGGAAAGCACAATCGTCGTCCAGTTGTCTGATGCGGGCCAAGTACTCAAGTTCGGCGCTATTCGCGCCCGTCTCATCGCCCGCGTGTCGACAATCAATTTCAGTTTTTAGCTTTTCCAATTCTGCATCACGCTTCAAAATTTCAAAGCGCTGCGCTACAAACTCAATGCGATCAAAGATGGTCTCCAGTTTTGTTGCTTTGTCAACGACATGCACCGGCGTAGTAATCTTGCCGCAATCATGGAGCAAGCCCGCGATCTTGAGTTCGTAACGATCTTTTTCAGTCATTCTGAAGTCGGCAAGTGGCCCCTTGATCGAATTCGATGCTGCTTCCGCCAGCATCATGGTCAGGGCGGGTACCCGCTTACAGTGCCCGCCAGTGTAGGGAGATTTATCATCGATGGCGCTGTTGATCAGGTCGATGAGTGACTCAAACAACTCTTCCAATTGGTTGATCAAAATACGGTTCGTCAGCGCAATCGCAGCCTGAGAGGCAAGCGACTCGGCCAGACGCTGATCTTCGCTGGTAAAGGCAATAACCTTTCGGTTTTCATCCTGCGCATTTAATAGTTGCAACACGCCAATGATTTCCCCTTCGTGATCTTTCATCGGGATGGTGAGAAATGAGATCGAACGGTAGCCAGTTTTCCTGTCGAAATTGCGCGTGCCGGAAAAATCGAAACCGTCTGCGGTGTAGGCATCCGCAATGCTCACTGTTTCGTCGTGCAATGCCGCGTATGCGGCCACCATGTTGTTATTGTTTGTGCCGTCAGGGCTATGCAACGGAATTGGGTAGAACGGTACTTCAACACCAGTAGTGCCGCCCATCGCGATATTCAGGCTGTCATTCAAGACAATTTCGAACTTGAGTTTCCCGTCAATAAGCCGGTACAGCGTGCCGCCATCGGCATTGGTAATCGTCTTTGCAGCGGTAAGAATGGTTTCCAGCAGGCGGTTGATGTCTTTCTCTTGCGAAAGCGCGATACCTATCTGGTTAAGGTATTCCAAAGAGGTAAAAAGACGATTTCGCAGCGCCGTATCAGTAACAGCCTCAAAAGAACGGCCCATCGATTGCAATTTAGCCTTGGCGTCCATGTTAGCGAGGGCATGCGCGGTCACTTAATCGCGACTGCTCTCACTTGCTTCATGTCAGTCACGCCCATCATGACCTTTTCCATACCGTCCATTTTCAGGGTTGACATTCCCTCTTCCACGCATTTGACAAACAAGTCAGCGACTCGCGCCTTCTCCTGCACCATCTTCTTGATTTGATCGCTGGCGACCATCAATTCATGCAGGCCCACGCGTCCCTTGTAGCCTGTGCCGCCACAAGTATCACAGCCCTTACCGCGGTAGAAAGTTAACTTGCCATCCTTGCCGTATTCCTTCAGCCAATAGTCATACATCTTCTTTGCTTCCCCCTGCGGATCTTTTTTCCAGGGTTCGGTTTGCCGCAGGTCGTTGGTGTACTCAGTCATGAACTGCTTTAACTCTTCGGCATCCGGCGTATAGGCCTCTTTGCACTTGCCACAGAGACGTTTAGCAAGACGCTGCGCGAGAATACCAAGCAACGCATCGGCAAAATTGAACGGGTCCATGCCCATATCCAGAAGTCGAATAATCGCCTCTGGTGCCGAATTTGTGTGGAGCGTGGCGAATACCAAGTGGCCCGTAAGCGACGCCTCAATGCCGATGTGCGTCGTCTCCGCGTCGCGCATTTCACCGACCATGATGATGTCTGGATCAGCACGAAGAAAGGCTTTCATGACAACAGGAAAATCGATGACTTTCTTGTTTACCTGCACCTGTCTTAGGCCTTTTTGGGTGATCTCAACAGGATCTTCCGCTGTCCATATCTTCGTATCGGGCTTATTGAGTGAGCCCAGTACAGAATGTAATGTCGTCGTCTTACCTGAGCCGGTCGGTCCACAAACAAAAAATAAACCGTATGGCTTGGAAATCGCTTTCTCAAGATTCGCTTTGTTTCTGGTGGTGAGACCAAGCTTATCCAGCGGAATCGGTTCGCCCGCGGCGAGAATACGCATCACGACATCTTCAACACCACCCGCCGTGGGAATCGTCGCGACACGCAATTCGATATCAAGCGGCCCATATTTCTTAAACTTGATCTTGCCATCCTGCGGCTTGCGCTTCTCCGAAATGTCTAGGTCGCACATGATCTTCAATCGCGCCGTCAGTGCGCTGCGGTAACTTGCTGGCACCTCGATGTACGTTGAAAGCGAACCGTCTTTACGAAAACGCACGCCAGTCTTACCTTTGCCAGGCATCGGCTCAATATGAATATCGGACGCGCCTTGGTTATATGCATCGACAATAATCTTGTTGACGAGTTTGACCAACTCATTGTCGGCCGCAGCTGACAGGTCATCGCCGCCAATTTCTCCGGGTTCTGCGTCGTCATCAAGATTTGACAGCAAATCACCAATATCTTCGCTGCCAATGCCGTCTGCACCAAAGAACTGATTGAGCGTCAGGGAAAAATCCCTGCTGGTACAAACTTTATAGATCGGTTTCAGTTTTGGAAATATATTCTCAACCACCCTTGAACTTTTGACATGCTCAGGATCCGTCGTCATGACGATCAAACCGGCTTTGCTGTCCTCAATCGGCAGCCAATTCGCGGATTCGGCGTATTCCTTCTTAAGGTTTTTCAATAGATCGATAGGCTTGATGCGATCCGCCTTGAAGGCCTCGTATTCAACACCAAAGTACTTGGCAAGCGCGGCACCAAGTGCGACCGGCTTCACCTGAAATTCATCAATGAGAATGTCTTCCACGTTTTTATTCTTGCGTCGCGCGGTCCGCGTGGCGAGCTCGAGCTCGGCATCTGAGATGACGTTATCAACGATCAGATACTCAAACTTGGACTTGATCTGGCCAGGTATTTGTTGCCGTACGCGAAATGCAATGGCGAGCGTTTTCGATAATTCGACCAAACCTTCTTCAGCCAACGCGGGAAACGACGTCCCTGGCAGATGGTTGATAACCTGAATAACCCCCAACAATTCGCCGCCGCCCTCACCGCCGGTGATCGGCACGACCATCATTTGTTTGGTGCGGTAGCCAGTGCGTTGGTCAACCGCTTTCAAGAAGGCTAAATTCGGCGAAAAACTCTTTAACTCGGCATCGTCATAAACATCTTTGATGTTCATGAATCGCTTGTTAAGCGCGCTGCATCCGGCGATTGAGCTTTCCGATAATGGGAGTTTAATGTCCTTGAAAGAATTAAGCCCCGATTTAACCTTCGAAACGATGGACTGGCCGTCTTCAGAGACCGTGTAGATCGTGAGCCGGTCTGCATCGAACAGCTGGCAGATATCGCGGGTGACATCCAACATGATTTCGTCGATGTTGGTCGTTGAATGGATCCGGTTGGTGACCGCCTGAAGCTTTTTGGAAAACGCCAGCTTCGACGACATATCCGCAACATTTGCGGGCCCACTAACTTTAGGTTCCAGTACGGCACTCATTCGACAACCCCGACTTTCTAGATGGTCTGTAAATGACAGACGATTGCGATCAACGAACTATATCGTCAGTTCCATGCCATTCTCAAGCATTCTTGGACGCCATTTTCCGGCATTTCGGCCGATTTCGCTCATGGTCAAGTAAATCTCGCCCGGCTTGAGATGCGTCACAAACACTTCAACCGGCCGGGTGAGTTTTGAAAGCTCCTCGACCAGCATGCTTGGGCACAAATGTTTTGAAGCAATCGCAATTTCGCGTTCTTTGTTCGGGAATGCTGTTTCGATAATCAAATATTTCAAGTTATGCGCCCTGTTGGCGATATCCCATAACGCGTCGTTCGTGGTTGTATCACCGCTGAAAATAAGGGTCGCCTGCCCACTATCGAGCAAATAGCCAACCGCTGGAACGGTGTGCACTGCCGGAATGGCCGTGATCTTGCGACCATCGAGCTCGATTGTCTCACCAACCTGAATTTCGCGATAAACCATTACTGGCTTTTCAGCATCGGGAATCTGCGAAAAATCGGGCCATATTTTCCAGTTAAAAATATGCTCTTTCAGAATTTGAATCGTCGCGGTCGTGCTGTATATGATGAGCGGACGATCCCGCATCCAGCAGACGGTATCGACAAGAAAAGGGATGCTGGTTACATGATCAAGGTGCGAATGGGTGACGAACACATGGTCAATCTTGACCAATTGTTCTATAGACAAATCGCCGACCCCGGTGCCTGCATCGATAAGTATGTCTTCATCGACCAGCATGCCGGTCGTGCGGAGGTCTCCGCCGATCCCGCCGCTACAGCCTAAAATTTTTATTTTCATGGATTCTCCACACCCTGTCGACCGGGCCGTGATGAATCGCTTCGGCCTCTCTGATAAATAGCAGGCAGGATTAGAATCCCTGTGCCACTGTGAGGATTATGCGCGTTGCCTACAAAAAAAGATGTGCGATAACTCACAGGCCCCATGGATGCGAGGAGTACATTCCAGCCAATAACCAACCACTCAGAGCCGTCTTGCGCACACGCGCTTGGCGAGCAGGTGAAAATCACGGTGCCACCAAACAGCGCTTGGTTATGGCTTGTAGAAGAATTCCATTTTTACGCCTGCGATCTCGATCAGATCGTGATCTGCAAGTTGCTTGGCCTGGCCGCCAAGTGCGACACCATTGATCGTCGGAAATACTGCGCCTTCGACATGGGTGATAAAAAATCCAGTGGGGCGTCGCGTAATCACGGCCACTTGTACGCCAGGCTTGCCAATCGTGGTCAAATTTTTGGTGAGATCCAGGGTGCGACCGGCAGCCGCCCCGGAGAGCACCTGAATCGCTGAGTCGCGAGCAGGATTGTTGGGGTCTTGTACCTGGGGTGTAGGTGCAGGTGCAGACGCCGCAGGAACTGCGGGCGGGCTGGCAGGCATGACCAGCGGCTTCATGTTTGTTTGGGTGTCAGAAAGGTTTGCAGCAGTTGTCGGCACCGGTGGCGGAGCCGACACCGACATCGGCGGCGCAGTTGGAACTGGAGCTGGGGCAGCAGGCGCGGTGGCGGCGGGCCTGCGAATGATCATTGTCTTCTCAAAATCACCAGCGGAGGCCGCAACAGGCGTGTCATTGAAATACTTGAGCTTATGCTTGCCGATTTCAATTACGTCGTTGTTTTGCAGAAAGTGCTTCTTTATTGGCTTTCCATTGACGAGCGTGCCATTGGTCGAATTGAGGTCCTCAATAAAAGAATCATTGAGGATCGTAATGATGGCCGCGTGCTCACCCGATACCGCCAGGTTGTCCACCGGGATGTCATTGTGTGGTTTCCGGCCGAGTGTGGTCCGCTCTTTGCTGAGCGTGATCTCCTTCAACACCGTTCCATCAACACTCAAGATCAGTTTTGCCATAGCCTTAGCCCTAAAAAGGTTCTTTCGATCAAACTTTTGCCGCTGAGATTGCTCTCATCACGGCGCATTGTCCATTTCATATCACGCATATTGAGTCACCGAAACCATGATTTGACGGTCGCCCAAAAGCCTCTTTCCACTGCAAAACTTTTCTTAACTCTTACCAGCATCACAGACACGTTGTCGCGTCCGCCAGCATCGTTTGCCGCCTGCACCAATTGCTGTGCGGTCAACTCCAGATTTGATCGTAAGGCGATCAATGTCATCTGAATCTCTTCGTCCTCGATCATGTCGTTCAGGCCGTCCGAGCAAAGCAAGTAAATATCATCAGGCATTACGTCATAGCTATGTACTTCCGCGTCGACTTGCGGGTCAATCCCGACGGCGCGCGTGACAAGATTTTTGTTATGCGACGAGCGCGCGTCTTCTTTGGAAATAAGGCCTGAATCAATCTGCTCCTGCAACAACGAATGATCGCGCGTCACCTGCTCAAAAACATCATCGCGCATTCGGTAAAGTCGTGAATCGCCAATATGGGCAACTGTCAGAAAATCATCGTAAAACAAGCACGCAACCAAGGTAGTGCCCATGCCCGCGCAATGCGGATCTTTCTGCGCCGCAGCATAAATTGCCGCATTCGCTTTTGCCGATTGCTCCTGGACAATGGTTTGCGAAAGCGCTTTTGCCGCATCGCGGTCGAGCTTTTTTACGGCATCGTTCGTCCAGCTTTCTGCGAGGCCGGCAGAAATAGAAGACGTTGCCATTCCGCTGGCGACTTCGCCTGCGTTATAGCCACCCATGCCGTCTGCGAGCACGACAATACCAAGTTCTGGACGCGATTCCACGCAGTCCTCGTTATGGCCACGCACCCTGCCCGGATCGGTGAGACTTACTATCTGCAATGCATCCGTCAACGCCACATTTTCTCCCAACACCCGGTTCGCTTAATTGAATTATTCATTGATAGATCGGGGTGAAGCACACTATTTGGCAACAGCATCAAGCAGGTTTCTGATGTATTCTCTTTGTGCATCGAATGCGCTTTGGCAACCTAAAATCTAGCATTAATAATAACTTAAAATAGTTTTTTAGGAAACACTTCTACAAAAAGCCCAATGTATCTGATTTTTCAGCAATAAAATCAGAAGCTTGGAGCTTTCCACGGGGAGCGGGATGAACAAAATGGTGCGTCAATTCAGCCTATTTCAGGCGCTGACCGCGTTGTTGATCGCATTGTTTTTACTGGCTTTTTTAGTCATTCCGGTATTGAACGTGGTCTACATTGCGTTCGCCGATGGCAACGGCGGCCTGACACTTTCACATTTTGGCGCATTTTTCGGCATCTCGTTGATGCAGGAATCCTTCTGGAATAGTCTCATCGTCGCGCTGGCAAGTGTGTTTTTCGCCTCAGTAATCGCCCTGCCGCTGGCTTACCTGACGATTCGCTTTGAGTTTCGCGGCGCACTACTTGTCCAAACGCTCGGTGTTTTACCGCTCATCATGCCGCCGTTTGTCGGTGCGGTGGCGATGCAGCTCATTTTCGGGCGTTCCGGCTCGATAAATCTGCTGCTCAATGATTGGTTCGGCATCTCGATCCCGTTGATGGAAGGGCTTACCGGCGTTGTTTTCGTTGAGAGCCTGCATTATTTTCCTTTCATCTTGCTCAACCTCACGGTTGCCCTGAACAACATCGATAGCGCGATGGAAGAAAGTGCGCAGAACCTTGGCGCACATGGTTTGCGGCTGTTCAGACGCATCGTTTTTCCGCTCGCCATGCCGGGTTACGTCGCTGGCGCGTCACTGGTGTTCATCAAAGTATTCGATGATCTGGGTACACCGTTGGTGCTCAACGTAACCAATATGCTGGCCCCACAGGCCTATCTGCGCATCACCTCGGTGGGGCTTGAAGATCCAATCGGCTACGTCATCAGCGTGATCATGGTGGCGTTCTCACTGCTTGCGTTATGGCTTTCGGCGCAAGTCTTGAAAGGCAAGGATTACTCGACCATCCAGCGCGGTG
>JAYURJ010000030.1:0-19429 GCA_043756275.1 Betaproteobacteria bacterium
TTCGTGTCAGAAGCAAAAGGGTATCGCTGTTCGTCTCCTCACCCCATTTACTGATCGCCCTGAAGTGTCGGGACTCGTACCTGAATCCGCGTTTATGCCTGAAAATGCGCGCCAGTGCTGGAGTTTATAGTTTTATACCGGCTACCGCTGACTCATCATCAGCATCGCAAGGGTCGTGTTTGGCGGGAATGATACGACGCGATTGCGGCCGGCTTTCTTCGCGGTGTAAAGCGCCTCATCGGCGCGGTTGACGAGCTGATCGACATCTTCATTGCCGTCAAGGGACAGCGTGGTCACGCCCATGCTGATGGTCACCGGAAGCACCCGGCCGTTGAAACTGAAACGCGCCTGTTCCACGGCTTCGCGAATGCGCTCGGCCATGGCTGCCGCGCGGTCACCGTGCACATTCGGTAGCAGAATGCAAAATTCCTCCCCGCCGTAACGCACCAGTAAATCCTCCTTGCGCAGGCACGTCAGCACGACTGCGACGACACCTTTCAAGACCTCATCTCCCGCAAGATGACCATTGCGATCATTGATCAGCTTGAAATGATCCAGATCGAGCATGATCAGCGATAGCGAACCTTTCGCGCGGCGCGTTCTGGCGATTTCCTTTTCAGCCAGCTCGAGAAATGTGCGGCGATTGAATGCCCCTGTCAGCGGATCGGTCAACGCGAGCTTTTGCGCAGCGTCCTCGCTGCGCTCCTTGTGCAATAACAAAAACCCAACCGATGTCACCAGCACGACGGCGAATCCGAACAAAAATGTGATGCCCTGAAATGCAGTTGGTTTGAGCAGATCAGAAATAGCGGTGGGTTCAATAATGCCGGCGATGACGCGTGCAAACATCGTGACTGCGCCAAGGAGGTAACCGCTCAACAATAGCCAGCGCGCCGAACCACGCTCTTCGGGGTTGAGCCGTTGTACCAAAATCGCCAGCGCCAGCATGCCGATGCCAAACAACGCACTATTCAAAATGACGCGCAGCAGAAAATGATCCATCACCAATGCAAACTGCACGAACGCAAGCAATATCGGCAACAGATGCCACCAGGCGCTCGTGGTCTTGCCGTGGAACTCGCGAATGGCGGCCGCCTGTAGTGTCATGCACGTAAGCAGCAGCGCGTTCGGCAGCACGAACGTGGCGAAATCCAGCCAATAGCCGCGGGCGAAATAGAGGCCGAACATCAGCGCCTGCAACAGCATCGATGCCGTCCATTTGCCGAGGCCGTCGCGAAACCGCGGGCCAACGGCGACCATGAGCGACACCGCCAGCAAGAGCGAGGTCGCCATCATTACGATCAACAGTGTACGCAGGTCAAGTATCAAGGTGAGCCGTGGCCAATACGTTGATGAAATTGGTGGAATCGATAAAGAACAAGGTGCGGCGTGGACGCGCAAATTGAAATTATTGTGTAGCGATAATATACCGGACAGCCTTTGCCAGTCGTTGTGAACCATTTCACAGCGTTTTCGTGACCTGACAGGCGGCAGTAAAACAAGGCTGTGCGGACGCTCGGTGGCAGCCAAATTTAGTTGGCCGCGTAGCGCTTGTCGATGGACGCGGCGTTATCTCTTGAGCCGGTTGGTTACTGACGACCCCGTCAGTTCCCGCAGCGCGTCCCTTCCCACCCACTGTGCCGTCGCGTTATTTGAGCCCGCCAGACTTCGCGCCACCACGATTGCAGCAACATTGAGCGCACGATTGCGTTTACCCGTCGCACGCAGCGCCATGTTGACCGCCTTCTTGACGAAATTGCGCTCGTCGTCAGCCTCACGTTCAATGAGCGCGAGCCCATGAATAAACGGCTCGTTGCTTGCATGCTTGTCATGCACAGTCAAACTCCACAACAGCGCAAATGCCGTGCGCTTTTCGAACTCGCCCTTCTAGCTGCTCCACTGCGTCACCTTCGCCCATGCGTACGGTGTGCGGTCGAACAGATTGAAGCTCATTGCATCGCAAAAAGCCCAGTTGTCAAAGTCCTTGCACCAGCGGTCCATCTGCAAGGCGGTAATCTCATCCGGGTCGCCCACGAAAGATGCCAGCATGCGCGCTTCATATATATCGGTATCCCAGAGTGCTGCCGCGAGCTTTTGGTTGCGCCCGAGCTTTTTGCCGAGCGCCTTGATGTCTCGCATCGCCACACCGTAGGCTTTGTCTGAAGCGATTGCATAGCGCGCCATGCCGTCGAGCGTGGCTTTGGTGCTATGGCTCTTCAGCCATTTGAGCGCCGATTGCACTTCATCGGCTACGGGCAGTGGCGCGGCAGATATTTTCATTGATATTCGATCCTTGCTAATCGGTACGATGGCCCTGTCGGTCAGGTCGGCAAGTGGGTACGGCTATTAATCTTCCGGCTGGTGCAACGATCTTTGTAAATAGCCATCTCTCCGGCTTCGATTGAGTTTGTTGGCAAACACAGGAAAATCCAATCCGTAGCGCCTTTGCATTGCTTTGGCTTGGCGCTCAATCCATCGCCAGCGTGGCTCGAACGCGGCATCGCGAAACGCAAACACCAGATAATTGCCGTCGTCCGCGATGGGCAACACGATGATATTGCCGTCGAATACAGCCGCGATCATGTCCAGATGTGCGGCGCGCTCGGCCTTCGGTCCCACCATATTGGCCACCATCACGCCCTGCCCTGCCAGGGCATCGCGGACATCGAGATAGAACGCCATCGTGCAAACCGATGCGGAGAATCCGTCGCGATCAAACGCATCGATCATCACTACATCGGCGATCTCAGTGGATTGACGCAGGTAGTGCGCCCCATCGCCCAACAATACGCGAAGCCTGGCATCGTCAGGTGGCAGCAGGAACTGATCGCGAAAGGCAAGAATATTGGCATTGATCTCAACGGCCGTGATACGCGCCGACGGCAAATGGTGATAACAATATTTCGCCAGCGATCCACCACCGAGACCCAGCATCAGGATGTGTTGCGGCTGATGCACGAATAAAAGAAAGCTCATCATCTTCTGCGTATACGCAAACTCCAACGCGGTCGGATCGCTGATGCGCATCCCGCTCTGCGTGAGATCGCGAGAAAAATACAGCGAACGCGAATCGCCATCTTCAATCACGAAAGGTTTGTCGTAGCTGCCACTGAGAATCTGGTCAACGATTGCCTGACGATCACAATCATCGGGTTCGAGCAAACGGATAACGCCAGCCTCACCGAGGAAGGGATTGCGCAGTTCGATCATTTAGGTGAAAAACGGTAAACGCGATGGAACGAAATGTCTACTTGAAAGCAAAAACACTAATAGTCTAGCACTGGCGCACCTTCCAGCCATAAAATACCCCATAAGGCGCATGGATGCTTGATCTACGTAAATAGCGCCTTAATGTCGTCAGCCAGAAATATCCTCATGGCAGAGTTATTGATGAGATTACGTTTTACAAATAAGACGATGTAATAAAGTAGGACAAACGACGTGACACGCGTAATGTGCAAAAAATCACACAGAATTGAAAAAATAACACCGAAATAACAGACATTACCCTTAAATACGGGATAGCCTATGCCGCATGATCGTTACATGATGCACGAGTTAAATGGAAAACCGTTGTTGTTGCATTGCCCCCGCGGTGGTAAACTTCAAGTTGGTATCGTAATTGTAAAATGCGTGGTCCGTGATCAGCGGGAACCGTCGTAATTTAGTTAAAACGCAAAGAGGAAAAAAATGAACCTGATGAAAACCTCACGAGCACTGGCAGCAATAGCGCTCGCTACAGTGGGATTCGCCTTCCCGGCACAAGCTGCGGTCACGTTTTTTTGGTCGGCGGGCACCAGTTGCGTGCCAGGTAACTCGACGGCAAGCTTCCTCGCTGGCGGTGCGACCTTTCAAGCATCGCTTTGTGCGACGACCACAGTCGATCCGACCGAGCAAGGTTGCGGTTTCACTGCGGTGATGCAATCAGCGACTGCGGGCGAAAGCGATGCATTCCGGATTACCGCGCGTACCGCTGGCACGCTCTATATCGACCCCACGGTCGATTTCCCGACTTTTCCCATTTCAATAGTATTTCCCCCGCCGGCAGTGCCTACCGACTTAGGCTACACGTCAGACCCAACCGGAGCGGGTGACCCCCCTTCTGTCCCGGTCGGCGCGAATCAATTGCTGGCGACATATACCTTTGCACCTCAGGCCTCGGCATTGAATTCGACTTACCTGATCAACCTTGCGCCGGTATCAGAGTTTGACATCGCTAATGGCGATTCCACTTGTGCAGGTTCGACCAATTCCCTTGCTGCACTTCCCGTGCTCACGTTGAACAGATCGTCCGCACCCTCTATCACCAGCGCCGCGACTACGACCTTTACCGTCACTACTGCCGGCACCTTTACCGTGACCGCCACTGGTGCACCAGCACCAACTTTTGCCGCTACCGGTGCTCTTCCCGGCGGCGTGACGTTGTCCGCTGCTGGTGTCCTTGCTGGTACGCCTGCTGCTGGATCCGCAGGAACTTATCCGCTCACGATTACAGCATCCAACGGCAATCTGCCGAATGCTACCCAGAGCTTTAGTTTGGTTGTTGCCAGACGGGCACAGACGATCACCTTCGGCGCAATCGCTGGCCAGCCGTTTAATGCTTCGCCCTTTACCATTACCGGCGCATCATCGTCATCCGGGCTGGCACTCGCATTTACCTCAGCAACAGCCGCTGTCTGTACCACCACGACTGCTGGTGTAGTCACCTTCCTCACCGGTGGCACCTGTACGATCAATGCCAACCAAATCGGTAACGTCGACTTCAATGCCGCAACGCAAGTCGCGCAAAGCTTTACGATCACGGCAAGTGCGCCAGCAGCACCGACCATCGGTGCCGGTACGCCAGGTAACTTGACGGCAACGGTGGCATTCACCGCACCAGCCAACAACGGCGGTAGCGCGGTCATCGATTTCACCGCGACTTGTACCGGTACGCCAAACGGCACTATCACAGGCGCAACATCGCCGCTCACCGTCACTGGCCTTGTCAACGGCAATACGTACTCCTGCACGGTCACTGCACGAAATGCAGTCGGCAGCAGTGGCCTGTCTGGTGCGGTCTCGGTAACCCCTGCCCCCGGACCACCAGCGTTCACAAGCGTTGCTTCGACGACCTTTACCGTTGGCGTAGCCGGTACTTATACCGTCACCGCCACAAACTCCCCAACGTTCTCGGCCACTGGTGTGCCAGCGCCGCTGACGTTGTCGGCAGCAGGTGTGCTTTCTGGAACACCTACAACCGCAGGGTCATTCCCCATCACGATCACCGCGACGGGAACACCGCCAGCGGCAACGCAGGCATTTACGCTGACGGTCAGCAGGGGTAACCAGACCATCACGTTTGGCGCGATCGCAAGCCAGCCGTTCAACGCTTCGCCGATTGCACTGACAGCGACATCAACATCGGCGTTGGCAGTGACGTTCTCCTCATCGACGCCAGCGGTCTGTACGGTCTCAGGTGCAAGCGCCGCGTTTGTCTCGGCTGGTACCTGTACGATAGATGCCAACCAAATCGGTAGTGCAAACTTCAATGCCGCCACCGCCGTAACCCAAAGCTTCACGGTGACTGCATCTGCACCAGGGGCGCCAACGATTGGTCTTGCTCAACCCGCAAACACGCAAGCCTTTATCGGCTTCTCGGCGCCGACAGTTACCGGCGGTAGCCCGATCCTCGACTACACGGCAACGTGTACCGGTGGCGCAGGCGGCACGGCAACAGGCACGACGTCACCACTGAATGTCACTGGTCTCGTTAACGGCACCACGTATACGTGTTCCGTAACAGCGCGGAACGTGACTGGCTCAGGCCCGGCATCGGCAACGGCAACGGTCACCCCGGCACCAATCGTGCCGCCAGCTGCGCCAACGATCGGCTCAGCCTCGCCTGGCAACACCTTGGCCGTCATTACCTTTACCCCGCCAACAGTTAATGGTGGCAGCGCGATTACTGGCTACACGGCTTCCTGTGTTACCGGTGCGCTACCGGCCGTTACTGCCACCGGAACCAGCTCGCCTATTACGGTAGCGGGTTTGACCAATAACAGCGTTTACGCCTGTACTGTCCGTGCCACCAACATCGCCGGAACCGGTCTGCCATCGGCTGCGGTAAGCGTCACGCCGATGAATGTGCCGATTGCACTGACCTCAACGACCAACGTAGCTGCCTACGGTGCATCCATCAGGTTGATTGCGTCAGTGACTGGCAACGGCCAAACGGGCACGGTCTCGTTCAGCGTCATCACCACTGGCGGTGCGGTTGTGTTGCCCGGCTGTAGTGCAGTTGCGCTGGTGTCAGGTATGGCAGCTTGCGATGCGCCTGGTAGCCTCCAGAATATAAATCCACGTCTGTATTCGGCTACTTATTCGGGTGACGCCACCAACGGGGCTGCCAGCGTCGGCTTCTCGCAGGTGGTTGCGGTGAACTCTGCGGTCTTGTCTGTATCGGCCAACCCGCTGCCACCGGTCGTTACCAGCCGGTCAGTGGTGTTGACTGCGTTGATCAAGATGAACAGTCCGGCCGGCACGGTGACGTTCTTCGATAATGCAGTGCCAATCACAGGCTGCGCGCAAACGGCGATTTCCATTCTGCCGAATGCAGTTGATGCAGCGGTGGCCACCTGTACCATCACGGTCCCTGCTGCTGCCAGCGGTATCAAGCAATACGTGGTGAGCTACTTCTACCCAACTGGTCATGTCTCTGGCCGGGTATTTGAGCAAACCAACTTTGACTTGCGCGTATCGGCCACGGGTCCGGTTGATTACACCGACATGTGGTGGGCAGGTGCTGCAGAAAACGGTTGGGGAATGTCTGTCACCCAACACGGGCCGATCCAGTTCAACGTGATCTTTGCGTACGATAACCTTGGCAAATCGCTGTGGTATGTGATGCCGGGTGGTAGCTTCAACGCCGCCGGCACGGTCTTCACTGGTCAATTGTTTCTGGCGACATCGGCACCATTTAGCGCCTACGACGCGTCGCGATTCGTGATCGGTGCACCGGTGGGTACGGCAACGATCACCTACAGCAGCAATAGCGCCGCCACCCTCGCCTACACGATCAGTGGTGTGAGCGGGACGAAGTCGATACAAAGGCAGGTGTTTGCGCCTGAGACCACTGGGCCGAACTTGCGTGTCAATGATCTCTGGTGGGCAACGTTTGCAGAAAATGGCTGGGGCATGAATATCGCCCAACAAGGCCGCGTCCTGTTCCCGGTGTGGTACACCTACGATTCAGCAGGTAGGGCTACATTCTTCACGGTACAAGGAGGCAGCTGGAATGGAACCGTCTGGTCAGGTACGGTGTTCTCGCACGCATCTTCTGCGTGGCTGGGTGTACCGTACAGTCCGTCGCTGTTCACCTCAACAAATGTTGGATCGATGTCACTGGACTTCACTGATGCCAGCAACGCAACGATGACGTACACCGTCAACGGCGTTACCCAAGTGAAGCGCATCGAAAGACAGCCGTATTGAGCAACAGCGGCTGAGATAAAATAACAAGCGAAACGCCCGGGAAGACTGGGCGTTTCGCTTTAGCTGCACTGCATCATGGGTTTGACTAGGCCCGCGCTTAGGGCGTTCCCAGCGATTTGTGCCCTAAATACCGCATGGATAGGCGTTCTACGTATTTAAATGCGGCGTTTTACTTCCACGCCTCGCCAAACGCCTTCCAATGCGCCGCGCCTGCATTCGCCTTCAGGAACTCCCGCGCCACTTTCACTTCGGCTTCATACGACGCCTTGTTCAAACTGCCGCGCATCAACTGAAAACGCAGGAACACGAGATAGGTATTCATCACATCCGTCTCGCAGTAGTCGCGGATGTTCTGCAGCTCGCCGCGCTGGTACGCGCCCCACACCTGCGAGCCATCCATGCCGAGCTTGCCAGGGAAGCCGCAGAGCTGCGCCATCTGGTCCAGCGCGGCACTGGCACGCGGCTGGTACATCGCCAGCAGGTCCATCAAATCGAGATGCCGCATGTGGTAGCGGCTGATGTAATTGTTCCATTTGAAATCGCGGTCGTCTTCGCCCATGTCCCAGAATTTCGGCGCGGCGAGGCCGTGAATTAGCGAGCGGTAATTGAGCACCGGCAAATCAAAGCCGCCGCCATTCCATGACACCAGCTGTGGTGTGTAGCGCTCCAGCCCATCGAAGAAACGCTGGATGATGGTTGGCTCGTCATCATCGAGTTTGCCGATTGACCAAACGCGCAGGCCTTCATCGGTGCGCAGTACACATGAAATTGCCGCAACACGATGCAGATGATGCTGCAAAAAATCACTGCCCGTCGCCTGACGGCGGCGCTGGAACGCCAGTTCGGCTACGGCCTCGTCGCTCATGGTGGTGTCGATGTCGTAAAGCTTGCGCAGGCCGACCACATCGGGAATGGTTTCGATATCGAATACGAGGATGGGTGTCATTGGCTATCTGGCGAAATAATGTTGATGCAATTGTTCCATGTTCACTTCATTGGCCGACTGTGACAAAACCACTTTGCCGCCCTGCATCAGATAAACATGATCGGCGATTTTTACTGCGCCCTGTGTATTTTGCTCCACCAGCACGATGGTACGGCCTTCGGCCTTCAATTTTGCCAGTGTCGCAAACATTTCCTGCACGATCACCGGTGCCAAGCCTAATGAGGGCTCATCAATCAGCAGGATTCTCGGGTTCGACATCAGCCCGCGTCCCATCATCAGCATCTGCGCCTCGCCGCCGGATAACGAACCGGCCATCTGGCTGCGCCGCGCAAGCAGCAAGGGGAACATCGCGTATGCGCGTTCCAGGTTGTCCTGCATCGCTGCACGGTTCTGTTTGGCGTACGCGCCGAGGATCAGATTCTCTTCCACGCTCATATCGCGAAAGATCATGCGACCTTCGGGGATCAATACCAAGCCGTGGCTGGCCCTGTCCCACGTTGGCTGGCTGAGCAGCGACACACCTTCATCAACAATGTCGCCCTGCGTTGCAGCCGTCAACCCGACGATGGCGCGCAACAATGTGGATTTGCCGGCACCGTTCGGCCCGATGATGGCGGTCAGTTTGCCGGGTGCAATCGTTAGCGAAACGTCCCACAGCACATTGATCGCACCATACCCCGCGCGCAGGTTTTTCACCTCAAGCATGGTCAGCGCCGGTATAGCTTTTGATCACAGCAGGATCACGAAACACTTCGTCGGGCGTACCATCGGCGATCAGTTCACCAAAGTTCAGCACCGCAACACGCTTACAAAGATTGCTGATGGTCTCGATATCGTGTTCGATGATGAGGATGCCCACGCCGAATTTTACGTGCATGTCTTTGAGCATCTGCATAAAGCGGCGCTTGCCGGATGTCTCTAATCCAGCCAGCACTTCATCGAGTAGCAGCAGCTTCGGATTGGTGGCCAGTGCCTTGCCGACTTCGAGCGCTTTTAGTTCGCTCAATGCCAGCTCGCTGGCTGCATCGCGTTCAGCTTTCTCCGCCAGGCCGACAAATTCCAGAATTTCCGCGAGGCGGGATTCATTCACCGAGCCCGTACCAAAGCGCTGCGCAACGAGCAGATTTTCGCGCACAGTTAATCGACTCAATGGCTGCGGCACCTGGAATGTCCGGCCCAGACCAAGGCGTGCGCGGCGATAAACCGGTGCTTTCAGAACGTCGACTGTGTTGAATACAATACGACCGGCGCTCGGACGCGCAAGACCTGAAATAGCGTTGAACAAAGTCGTCTTGCCCGCCCCATTTGGACCGACAAGTCCTGTCACTTCATTGACTGCAATCGACAGCGTAAGTGCATTTACCGCCGTCACGCCGCCAAAGCGAACGGTGACATTTTCAAGTTGCAGCATGGCGCGACCGTTTGAATTTTTCGACGACCCAGGGCAGCAGACCGGTTGGGCTGAACAGCACCATGGCCGCCAGCAATGCACCGAGCATGATCTGGTGGCCGGAAGGAATATAGGATTTAAAGACGAGTTGATCGATCAGGTACACGAAAACTGCGCCGATGACTGGTCCCAGAATCGTCCGGTAACCACCAAAGATCGCGGCGACAATGGGCAACGTACTCCACAAGCCGCTGAAGCCGTAATCAGGTTCAAGAAAATTGATGTAGTGCGCATTGAATGCGCCAACCACGCCGGTCATGAATGCGGAGACGAACAACATCATCGCTTTCAGGAAAGTACTATTGACGCCGACGATGCGCGTCGCGTCTTCAGAGTCGTGCATCGCGCGCAAGGCCGTGCCGTAGTGACTGGCGCGAATGCGTTCGTAAATCAACGCAAAGATCAGCACGATGGTGACGATCACCAGATAGTTGCCGACCTTGCTGCCGAAGTCGAATCCTGCGATTTCAGGTAGACGCGGGATGCTAGCCAGCCCGCCAGAACCGCCCGTCACACTTTTCCATTCGGTAGCGAGGATGCGAAAAATCTGCGCGTAGGCGAGGATCGCCAGCGCGAAGTACGGCCCTTTCAATCGCAACGTCGGCAGCATCGCAATCGAGGCCACTACTGCGCCAACGCCACCGAGCAACATCGCCGCAAATACCGGAACGCCGAGCTTCATCGACAGCAGCGCCGACACGTACGAGCCAACGCCAAAGAACGCCGCGTGGCCGAAGCTCACCATGCCGCCGAGATTGCCGAGCAGCGCCCATGCCAGCGCCACGCCGCCGATGGCAATCGACGCCACCAGCAGGCTCATGACGTAATGGTTCGAGCCGAGCAACAGCGGAACGGCCGCATACATCACGGCCATCGCCAGCAAGATCAAAAAGTTTCGTGCGTTCATTCAGCTCTCATCGGCCCGCACCTAGCCCCTGCGCGCGGCGGTACCGAACAGACCATTCGGCATCACAAACAGCACCAGCAAAAATAAACCCATGCCCGCGATCTCTTGCAACGCAGAACTGAGCAAGGTGACCGTCAGGGCCTCGACAATTCCCAACAATAGTGCACCCGCCAATACGCCGGGAATGGATCCCACACCTGCCAACACCGTGATGATGAACGCCTTGACGGTGAGCGCGTGGCCCAGCGGCGGCTGAATGACACCGTAGCTGTATAGCGCCACCCCGGCAAAAGCCGCGAGTATTCCCGCCACGACAAACGAAACGATTTCTGTCGTCCGTGGATTGATGCCCATCAGTTTTGCGGCGTCTCGATTGCTGGCCACGGCACGCACCGCGCGACCGTACCAGCTTTTGGAAAGCCACCACCAGAGTAAGCCCATTAGCACTAGGCTCAGGACGAAAAATCCGAGTTCGCTGCGCATGCTGTAGAACGGCCCCAATACGACCGCATCCTGCAACCAGACCGATTTGGTCGAACGAATATCGGCCTTCCAGATTAGCAAAATAGCGTTAGTGAGCATCACGCCAATGCCATAGGTAAGAATCAGTGAATTCAGCTCGCGGTCTTGCTTGATGCGGTCGACCGACAAGTACACCAGTACCGCCGAAACACATACCACGACCAGCGCGACCGGGATTGCGACGATGGGGCTCACGCTATATGTTGACTCGACGGCATAAGCCACGTAAGCGGCAAGCAGGACTAATTCGCCGTGTGCCAGATTGATCACCTTCATGGTGCCGAAAACGAGGGCGAGACCGAGCGCGATCAGCGCGTATGAGCCGCCTTGCAGCAATCCGGAATAAATCGCCTGGAGGATTAGTTCGGTCAACTCGTTGCCCTCTCCGACGAACTGACATCGCATTTCGCCGTTTCACTTATGACCGTTCGCCCTGAGCTTGTCGAAGGGTTTGTGTGGTTCGACAGGCTCACCACGAACGGGTGATAAACGATTGGCATGCTCAATACAAATTGGAATCGCACGCGCAAAAAGCCATTTCGCAAATGCATTTCACCAAGGCACCCCCGGAAAATTCATCTTGCCGGTCGCCGTATCTTTCGGCCACACCACAGCCACCTTGCCGCTTTGATGTTGCCCCATGCGATGACTGAAAAACGGGTTATCACCCTTGTCATCAAATTTGACACGACCGATCAGCGTCTCCTTGTCCGCCTTGCGAATCTCGGCCGGCAGTCCACCTGTTTTTAGTTTGCCTGCGTCGGCTGCGCGCGCAATCGCTTCAAACAACAGCATCGATTGCACATAGCCAAACTGCCCAAGGTAATCAGGCTCTTTGTTGAAGAGCTTTTTGTAAGTCTCAGCAAACTCTTTGCCTTCGGCCGTCTTGAATTCCGCCGGGTACGGCAGCAATGCCGTGCCGTAAACATTTGGCATGAGATCAGGAAAATCGGATGCCATTTTTGCCGTTGCCAGCGACCACACACCCACCATCGCCTTCACATCGGGCTTCAACACCTTGGCAGCGCGGATGATGCCAACGTAGTCATTCTCATAGCCAACCATGGCAATAATTTCCGATTTGTCCTGCAGTTTCACCTTATTGATGATGGGCTTGAAATCCGTGATCGCGGGGTCGAATGAATGCATCACGACTTTGACACCCTTTGCCTTGAGGATTTTTTCGACATCTTTGGCCAGGTCGGCTGGCGCTTCCTTGGTCGAGGTCACGATGGATACCGATTTCGCACCCATATCTGCGAGCAACCCAATCATGGCAGTGGAGTATCCGGCGGTGTTATTGATGCGGAAAAATGTCTTGTAGCCGCGCTGCGTTAAATTGTCATCGACCCCACCCGATGTCATATAGACAAGGTTCGCTTTGTTGGCCGCGTCGGAAGCTGGGCCGATGTTGTTTGAGCCATAGCCACCTGTTAACGCAACGACGCCCTGCGATGCCAGCTTTTCTACGGCAGCAACGGCTTTTGCAGGCGAGCTTTCATCATCAACGGTGACGATTTTTATTTTGTGTTTTCCGTTGCGCCGATTGAATACATCAGCCGCAACCTCGATGCCCTCCTTCATGCCTGTGCCCACGCGTGCGAGCGTGCCGGTTAACGGTACTTCGCTGCCGACCAGAAACTCTTCCGAATATGCAGGCACGACGCCGAATGCAGTTCCCGCAACGATGATCGCGGCAAGATTATTGCGAATATTTTTCATGGTTTCCTCCAGTATTTTTTGATGATGCGGTTTTGATCAACACGACGACTGCTGTGCAATCTCTTTCAATTTTTTCTTCAAAATCTTGCCGGTCGCGGCGGCGGGCAATGCCGGCATGATAATAATTTCGCACGGGCGTTTGTAAGGTGAAAGCTGGTCTGCCACAAACGCACCGATCTCTTCCTGCGTCGCATTTTGCCCGGGTTTCAACTCCACAAAAGCCACGACCTCTTCATTGTCTGCCACGCAGCGACCCACCACCGCCGACTGGGAAACCGCCGGGTGACTGTTCAGCACGGCCTCCACTTCCACAGGATACACGTTGAAGCCCGAGTGAATTATGAGTTCCTTGGTGCGTCCAACAATGAACAAGGCACCATCTACATCTATCCTCGCCACATCACCAGTATTGAGCCAACCGTCATTGATGACTTTCGCAGTTGCCTCCGGATCGCGGTAGTAACCTTTCATTACATTCGGGCCACTCACCCAAAGTTCACCGGGTTCACCGACGGCAACATCGCGGCCTTCACTGTTTACAGTACGCACGCTAACGCCAGGAATCACTTCGCCGACAGAACAATCACTTCGCGGTCGTTCTTGCCGCGTCTGGCTGATGGTAGGACTGCTCTCTGTCAACCCATAGCCATTGTGCAGCGTGAGTCCTAATCGCGCTTCCGAGCGCGCCTTCAATGCCGGATCAAGCGGTGAGCCACCTGCGTAGGTAAAGTACAAATTCGGCGCGTGGAATTTTTCATCATCGGCAACGAGCTCAATGAGCTTGGCGTACATCGCGGGCACACCTTGGAACACAGTGATGCCGTCAAACATCAACGCTTTCGCGGCATCGGCGGCGGAAAAGCGCGATGCCACTTGCAGGCACGCACCCGCAGACAGTGTGCCCAGCGTGACAGATGCGAGTCCATAGACGTGGGAAATTGGCAGCACACCGTACGCGCGATCCGACGCTCTCATGCGCCGCAGCTTTGCCGAGACGGTCGCGACATGCAACAAGTTGTGGTGTGTGAGCATTACGCCTTTTGGATTGCCGGTGGTACCGGTGGTGTATACAAGCGCGGCGACTTGCTCGCTGCCATTCTTGAACACAGGCTCTGGCTCGCACATTGGATTTAAAGCGCCAACAGAAATTTCTCCCAGACTAACCCAGTGCTGCCGCGTCGCCGACAATCGCTTTGCGTGCATTTCTGCGTCGGGCGAAACGAGGTGCGTAAACAGCGTCAGGCGCGCACCGCTATTCTCGATGATTGCGTCTATTTCACGAGTCGCGAGCCGGGCGTTAGTCAACACCGCCCAGGCATCCAATTCTGTGACCGCGAACAGAAGCGCAACCACGGCAATGCAATTTTCGTTGACGATGACGACACGATCGCCTGCGCGCACACCCGCTTGCTCAAGACGATCCCTTGCCTCGACGATAGCAACGCCAAGTTGCTGATACGTCCACTCAGACTTGCCGTCGCGCAGCGCCAATGCGTCCGGCGTTTCTAGAGCCCAGCGCCGGGGAACATCGCAAATGCGCGCCGGCAACGGCAACAAATCTGGATCGGACGATGCCGCCAACGCCATCACTGCTTCGCTGCTCTGATCATATTGCGCGCGATCACCAACTGCTGGATCTGAGTAGTGCCTTCGTAGATGCGAAACAGCCGCACATCGCGATAGAAGCGCTCGATGGCGTAGTCAGATACGTAGCCAGCACCACCGTGAATCTGCACCGCACGATCCGCCACGCGACCGCACATTTCGGAGGCGAACAACTTGCAGCATGAGGCTTCGGTCGCCACATCCTCTCCCACATCGCGACGCTTGGCCGCGTCGAGTACCATACAGCGCGCTGCATAAATTTCTGCCTTGCTGTCGGCCAGCATTGCCTGAATCAACTGGAACTCAGCGATGGGTTTTCCGAATTGCTGGCGTTCCATCGCGTAACGAAGCGCGTCATTCAGCATCCTCGTTGCGGCAGCGACGCAAACGGCGGCGATGTGCAAGCGCCCTTTATCGAGCACGCGCATTGCAGTCTTGAACCCGACACCTTCCTTGCCGCCAATCAGGTTAGCCGCCGGCACACGGCAGTTCTCAAAATTGACGTCGCAGGTATGGGCACCCTTCTGCCCCATCTTCACGTCCCATTTTCCCAGCGATAGCCCAGGCGTTCCGCGCTCAACGATGAAAGCGGAGATACCTCCAGCGCTTTTGTTGACCGGATCGGTGCGCGCCATTACGGTGAAAATGCCAGCCTCAGGTGCATTGGTGATGTAGCGCTTGGTGCCGTTAAGCACATAGTGATCGCCATCGCGAATGGCCGAACAACTCAATGAGGCGGCATCAGAACCGGCGCCGGGTTCAGTCAACGCGAACGAGCCAATCAGCTCGCCTGCCGCCAGGCGCGGCAGGTAATATTGCCTCTGCGCCTCGGTCCCATCCATCAGGATGCCTTGCGAGCCGATGCCGTTGTTGGTACCGATGAGCGAACGAAATGCGGGTGATGTCTGCCCCAGCTCGAACGCAACCATGACCTCTTCTTCCATCGTCAAACCGAGACCACCGTATTGTTCGGGGATGGTAAAACCGAACAGCCCCAACGCTTTCATTTCTTCGACGATGTCGTCGGGGATTTTGTCGGTTTCAGCGACGAGGGACTCATTGGGCACGAGCCGTTCACGAACGAAGCGTGATAGGCTATTCAGCAACACGTTTAATGTTTCCTGATCCCGAATCATCGATCTCTCCACCTTGATTTTGGGCGCTGGCCTCGGTTACACCGCTAACCGCGCTCTCTGCTTTTATCATACCGCATGATGCTCTGTGAGCATCCAATACCAAATCACAGGACAGCGAATCCTATGCCAGTCACTCTAAGCCAGCATGACGAAATCGCACTGATTTCAATCAACAACCCGCCCGTGAATGCCATCAGCCAGGCGGTACGTGCGGGATTACACGATGCAGTTACCGCAGCCATCGCCAATTCGAGCGTGCGTGCCATCGTTATTGCCTGCGAAGGCAGGACTTTTATTGCCGGTGCGGACGTGCGTGAATTCAATCGCCCGCCTTTACCACCACATCTTGGCGATGTCATTGGGTTGATCGAGGATTCGCCAAAGCCGATCATCGCAGCCATTCACGGCACAGCCTTGGGCGGCGGGTTTGAAGTCGCGTTGGGTTGCCACTATAGAATCGCAGCATCTACGGCCAAGCTCGGGTTGCCCGAAGTGACGCTGGGCTTGCTACCGGGTGCAGGGGGAACGCAACGTCTGCCGCGCCTGATCGGTGTAATGGCCGCGCTCGACATGATCACCAGCGGCAAGCCGGTCCGTGCGACAAAGGCGCGGGAGTTGGGAGTAATTGATGAAATTGCACGCGGTGAGCTTGTGGAATCTGCACTGGACTATGCGAAACGTCTTCTCGTCGAAGGCCTCGACATTCGCCGTACAGGCAAGCTGGCTGTTAATGTTGAATCGGCAATTTCATTTGATGACCTTGAACGCGACATCGCAAAAAAATATCGCGGCTTGATTGCGCCGGTTCAATGCGTTAAAGCGGTTCGCGGCTGCGTCGAGCTTTCGCTTGAAGATGGATTGAAGCACGAGCGTGAATTGTTTCTGGAATTGAAAGCCTCCTCCCAGTCCAGAGCGCTGCGCCACGCTTTCTTTGGTGAACGCGAAGTCGCCAGGATTCCCGGCTTGCCGGCTGACACATCGACTCGCGACATTCGCACGGTCGCCGTCATCGGCGCGGGCACGATGGGTGGCGGAATCGCGATGTGTTTTGCCAATGCAGGTATCCCCGTCACATTGCTGGACGCCAAACAGGATGCACTTGATCGCGGTATGGCAATTATCCGCAAAAACTATGCAGCCACCGCAGCCAAAGGCGGGCTCAGCAATGATGAGATGGGACATCGTCTTTCCCTGATTACTGCGTCGCTGGATTACGAGGCGATTCGAAACGCAGATTTGATTATCGAAGCGGTATTCGAAGATATTGACGTCAAGAAGGCCACGTTTGAAAAAATAGATGGTGTCGCAAAACCCAATGCCATCCTCGCGAGCAACACATCGTATCTCGATGTCAGCAAGATCGCGTTGTTCACATCACGACCACAAGATGTTGTTGGCATGCATTTCTTCAGCCCCGCGAACGTGATGAGGCTGCTGGAAAACGTGCGCACTTCTGAGACTGCACCCGACGTACTCGCCACCGTAATGCGGGTCGGAAAAAAACTCGGCAAAGTCGCCGTACTGGTAGGCGGCGCGGATGGTTTTGTGGGCAATCGCATGCTGGCGCAGCGCTCGCGCGAAGTGCTGTTTCTATTGGAGGAAGGCGCGCTACCGCAGCAAATCGACAAAGTACTCTTTGACTTTGGTTTCGCGATGGGCCCCTTTGCGGTGAGCGACCTTGCCGGGCTGGACATCGGTTGGCGCAATCGCCAGTCGCGTGCGCACTTGAGGAAGCCCGGTGTACGTGACTGCAATTTGCTGGACAAAGTTTGCGACCTTGGACGCTTCGGCCAAAAGACCAGCGCAGGCTGGTATCGCTACGAACCCGGCAGCCGCGTGCCGCTACCGGACCCGGTAATTGAGCGCTTGATTGTCGATCACTCCACGGAGCATGGCATCGTTCGACGTCAAATCAGTGAGCCGGAAATACTGGAACGCTGCCTCAACTCCATGATCAACGAAGCGGCAAAAATACTCGAAGAAGGTGTTGCCGCTCGCGCCGTCGATATCGACATGGTATGGCTGCACGGCTACGGTTTTCCACGCTATCGCGGCGGGCCATTATTTTATGCCGATGAGGTTGGCGTCAAAAATGTACTCGATGCCATCCTCAAATATCGTGATCAGTTCGGACCGGACTTCTGGACACCCGCGCCACTGCTTGAAAAAATGGCAGCGTCCGACAAACATTTCTATCGCCAATGAGTAACGAAAATGAATGAAGCCTTTATTTGTGATGCAATCCGCACCCCGTTTGGTCGACACGCAGGCGACCTCGCTGTGGTTCGGGCGGACGATCTTGCCGCTCATCCAATCCGGGCGTTGATGGCACGCAATCTGGGCGTCGATTGGTCGCGCCTTGATGACGTTTTTTATGGTTGCGCCAATCAGGCGGGCGAGGACAGTCGTAACGTTGCACGAATCGCAGCATTGCTCGCGGGTCTTCCGGTGGAGGTAGCGGGTGTCACCATCAATCGCCTGTGCGGGTCGAGCCTCGACGCGATTGGTTCGGCGGCGCGAGCGATCAAGTCCGGTGAAACCGCGTTAATGGTCGCGGGCGGCGTCGAACACATGACGCGCGCGCCCTTCGTATTGGCCAAGGCAGAATCGGCCTTTTCAAGACAAGCGCACATCGCGGATACAACGTTGGGCTGGCGCTTTATCAACCCTGCGCTGAGAGCCAGATACGGTGTCGACTCAATGGCCGAAACGGCTGAAAACGTGGCCAAACAATTCAACATTAGCCGTATTGATCAAGACAGCTTTGCATTGCGCAGCCAGCAGCGCTGTCACGCTGCGCGCCTGTCAGGGGCATTTCAAACCGAGATAGTGCCGGTTCGAATACCGCAACGCAAAGGTCAGGAGATCGTGGTCCATGCCGATGAACACCCGCGCGCAGATACCACAGAGGCAACGCTGGCAAAGTTGAAAGCCATCGTCAGTGAATCCGGTACGGTAACGGCTGGCAATGCGTCAGGCATCAACGATGGTGCGTGTGCCCTGTTACTTTCCTCAGCGATAGCCGCACACGAACATGGCCTCACACCGCGCGCGCGCGTCGTGGCGATGGCGACTGCCGGTGTTGAACCGCGCATCATGGGATTCGGCCCAGCACCCGCCATGCGGAAGGTGCTGGCGGTGGCAAATTTGAAGCTGGCTGATATGGACGTAATCGAACTCAACGAGGCTTTTGCGGCACAAGCGCTGGCTGTGCTTCGCGACCACGGCATTGCCGATGATGCGCCGCACGTAAACCCCAACGGCGGCGCGATTGCACTGGGACATCCGCTGGGAGCATCTGGCGCGCGTCTGGTAACCACTGCATTAAACCAATTGGAGAGAACCAAAGGACGTTATGCGCTTTGCACAATGTGCGTTGGCATCGGTCAGGGAATAGCGCTAATCATTGAGCGGGTTTAGTGCGGTTAATTATTTTCCATTATTAGAACGTCACCATGCAAGCAAAATATTGTTGACAATATACAAAATGCCGCCATAATGATTTTTCGTCAATCTAGTCGGGTAAGCAATGCCTCGCCCAAAACACATGCCGTCTGCTCCGCCGCCCGCACACGGGGCGGCAATCGATATGCTTCGCGAACACTCCCTCACGACTTTGGTACAACGTGAACTGGAGCGCCAGATTATCTCTGGCGAACTCGAAGCCG
>JAYURJ010000031.1:0-19427 GCA_043756275.1 Betaproteobacteria bacterium
TTTGTCGACAAGGTGCTGGAGGATTTCAACTTTAGCTATAGCGTCGTTGGGCGGGAAAAGGAAAACATTCCCGTCGAAGGGCGCGTGGTCATCGTCGCCAATCACCCGCTGGGAATTCTCGATGGGCTCGCGTTGATCAAGATGGTGAGCGAAGTGCGTCAGGACGTGCGCATCGTGGCCAACGATATTCTGATGCAGGTAAAACCATTGCGGGGTTTGCTGCTGCCGGTGATTAACCTCGGCCAAGGCAGCAACCGGACCAATTTCAATGCAATCGATGCCGCGCTCGACAATGAAGAAGCAGTGATTGTGTTCCCCGGCGGCGACGTTTCCAGAATAGGCCCGACTGGCATCAAGGATGGACGCTGGCATGGCGGCTTTTTGCGCTTTGCAGAGCGTGCCAAGGCTGCTGTGCTGCCCGTTTACCTCGGCGGGAAAAATTCAGCGTTGTTCTACACGCTGGCCATGATTTTTAGACCGTTGTCCACATTGATGCTGGTGCGTGAGATGTTTGAACAAAAAGCCATGACGCTTCCGATTCGTATCGGCGAACTGATCCCTGGCAGGAAATCGCCAGCCTCAATATGCCACGCGAGGAGAAAATAAAACGCATCAATAAACATGTCTACGGCGTCAATTACAATCGCGCATCGTTGCTGAAAACTTCTCGTTCCGTCGCGCATCCGGAATCGACCATCAAACTGCGCAAAGAACTGCAGGAAGCTGATCTGCTGGGCGAAACCAAGGATGGCAAGCAGATTTATCTTTTCGATTACCGCCGTAACTCCCCCGTCATGCGCGAGATTGGCAGGCTGCGCGAAGCGACTTTCCGCCGGGTAGGCGAAGGCACCGGCATGCGCCGCGATCTCGATCAATTCGATACGTACTACCGTCAGCTTGTGCTGTGGGATGACAGCGATTTGCAGATCGTCGGTGCATATCGAATCGGTGAAGTCGCCAAGATTCTTGATCTTCACGGCATGGATGGGTTGTATACGAACAGCTTGTTTAGTTTCACCTCAAAAATGCAAACTGAGGGCGTTTTGCAACAAACGCTGGAACTGGGCAGAAGCTTTGTGCAGCCACGTTACTGGGGTATGCGTAGTCTTGATTACCTGTGGGTTGGAATCGGTGCCTATGTAAAACGCCACCCTGAGATACGCCATCTGCTCGGGCCTGTCAGCATTAGCGATACCTATCCGCTTCCGGCCAAAAACATGCTGGTGTATTTTTACCGGCATTATTTTGGTGACGAAACGGTGATGGCGTTGGCGCGCCATCGTTTTGTCATTTCAGAGCAGGACAGCGCTGCTCAACTACGCGTGTTCTGCGGCGACAACTACGAGCAGGATTTCAAGACGCTCAAACAGGAACTTGGCAAATACGGCTTAAGCGTGCCGGTTCTCTATAAGCAATACACGGAGACGTATGAATCGGGTGGTGTGAAATTTTTGGACTTCAATGTGGATCAACATTTTTCCAATTGCGTCGATGGACTGGTGCTGGCGGATTTGGATAAATTGAAACCCGCCAAACGAGAACGTTATCTTGGTGGTAAACGGTGTCCGCTGATCGTGCAACAAGCTACAGCTTAGCCATCGCTAACACGCAGAACGCCATTCCACGGGCTGTTACAGACTATTCTGCTCTGGAAGCTTCGCCAATGCTGGAGTTTGTTCTTTTCATTTAGATTGCGTTGTATTGTCATCAAGCTGTCACGCGCAACAGCTACCTTGCGCGCCATGGACCTCATCCTTTGGCGTCATGCCGACGCGGCACCGGTCAAAAACAGCAGCGAGCCCGATATCCGGCGTCGCCTCACTGGCAAGGGCCGCAAGCAGGCGGCGTCAATGGCGGTTTGGCTTGAGCGGCATCTGCCCGATAGCGTGAAGGTGCTGTCAAGTCCGGCGACGCGCGCGCAGGAGACGGCAGAGGCGCTTGGCCGGAAGGTAGTGACGCTGGCGAAGCTTGCACCCGGCGCTGATGCCGCGCAATTGTTGCTTGCTGCTGGCTGGCCGGATAGCCGCCACGCAGTATTGATCATCGGCCATCAGCCCACGCTTGGGCGAGCCGCATCGCTGTTGTTGCTCGGCGAAGAGCAGGATTTGAACATGCGCAAAGCGGGGGTGTGGTGGATTACCAATCGCCTGCGCGACGAAGAATTTCGCCCCAGCCTGCGGGTGGCGATTTGTCCGGAATATCTCTGAATGCAAGCTGTAACGACTGCAGGAATCGTCATTTTTCGGTCGCAATTTTTGATGCTGGCAATGTGACGTTTTTATGTCATAAAATATTTTCTGGTTGAGCGCGTGCCCATCGTTTTTCCCGGCAAATTACGTGTAGCCTCACAGTCCCGACAACGTGTCGACTGAAATTTAATTTCAATTTCGTCGACGCACTTTCTGCGAAAATTTTTCATGAATAACATCAAAAAAGTTGCCAAGTACATCGCCAAGCAACCGGACACAAGCGAGACCGCCACCTTTTTGGAATTGGCCGTTGCTCTCGAGACCGGCATCGCGTTTTCGTTTGCCAAACTCTATGATCTCGACCATAACGAGTTCAAGCTGGCGATGGGCATGATTGATGACTGGCGCCTTGATCGACACTACATGTCGAAACTGCGCTTGCTTGATCACGCCGAACTGAAAGACGCGCCAGTAGCTGGTTAACGCGCCTTGAGGGCCCCGTGTTCGCCGGGCCGACCCGCCCCACTTGATATTGGCAGGTCGGCCACTTAGTGATTTACAGTTGATGAGCGGTGCAAGGCTGCTCTGAGCGCTTTTCATCCGAACGCTCTCAATGAATTAAGGGTAACTGTTTGTTGTGTCAGTACCGTTACTGTAACGTGATATTTGAATGACAGTCAGCCACTCGCTACCGTTCCCACTCCCGCCCAAACCCTCGTGTCAGTTACGCGCATGCAAAATAGCGCGCAAAAAAACGGCATCGCTTACACGATGCCGCTGAATATCCACCGAGGGGGTTCACCGCTGTTGCAAAGCAAACTGCATACGGCGTTCGGTGGGAGGAGGTCCGACATGAGCCTGAAGTGTAGGCATTGCCCATGACGGTACGATGTCGCCCTGATTGCGATTTTGTGACGTCAAATCGTACCTAACCGCACCTGATCGGTCACATGCTTTACAATCGCCGCACGCCCTGCTTACCGGTACTTACACCGTGCAGAAGGCGGGGGCTTGCAAGCACAAAATGTCAAACAAACTATTCCGTCAGGAAGCCATCGACGCGATGCGCGAGAAATTTCTCGGCGAAGCGACCATCGCGCGTCCGATGCCGTTTTGGGTGCTGACTGTACTTGGGCTGGTCGCGGCGGCAATGATGATTGCGGTGGCGGTTTGGGGCCAGTACACGCGTCGCGAGCGCGCGGAAGGTTTTCTGCAACTCGATGTCGGTGCTGCGAAGGTTTCGTTTACCGATTCCGGGCGCGTCGCTGAATTGCTGGTCAAAGAGGGCCAGGAGATCAAAGCGGGCGAGCCGATGGCGCGTATTTCGCTGGAGCGGGCAATATCGGCACCGGCAGCGACCGGTGCGGCTGTTTCCGGCGAATTGACACAGCGGCGCGGCAGTCTCGAAAAAGAGCAGGACCAGATGCGTGAGCTGGCCGAGCAACAGCTTCAGCAGGTACGCAAGAAAGCGGTCGATCTGCAAAACGAAATTGCACAAGTTGTGACCGAGATCAAATTACAAACGCAGCGACTCGCATCGGCAAAAGCTGACGCGCTGCGCTGGGCCGATCTGGCGAAACAAAAATTTGCCTCCGAGGTCGCGGCCCGCCAGAAGCAGGACGACGCGACCGATCAGGAAATTCGGGTGCAGGCCTTGAAGCGCCAGAAACTGTCGCTGGAACGCGAACTCTCCAATGCAAAACTGGAAGAGCCCTCGGTCGTTTTGCGCGCGCGTACGCAGCAGGAACAGGTCAATCGACAGATCAGTGAATTGCAGCAAACGATGGTGATCGAGGAGGCCAAGCGCGAGACCATCATCAAGGCATCCATCACCGGCATCGTTACCAATATCACCGTCAGCACCGGCCAATCGGTCACGGCAGATGCAGCCTTTGCGACGATTCTTCCGGCGGGCAGCAAACTACAGGTGGAATTACTCGTGCCCACGCGGGCGATCGGCTTTGTGACCAAAGGCAAAGAAGTGTCGCTCCGCTACGAGGCGTTTCCGTATGAACGTTTCGGCCAGTATCGCGGTGTCATTGCCGATGTGAGCCAAACCGTATGGTCGCCGGGTGACAAAGTAGGGCCACTGACGGTGCGTGAGCCCGCCTATCGCATTACCGCGAAGCTGGACCGGCAAACGGTTGAGGCGATGGGGCAGGAGATTCCACTGCGCTCGGGGATGCTGGTCAATGCCGACATCCTGTTGGAAAAGCGAAGCCTGCTTGAATGGGTTTTTGAGCCAGTATTGCAATTGCGGAGCCGTTTGTGATCACCAGTCTGTTTGGCCGGCGCGTTCCGGTCATATTGCAAAGCGAAGCGCCTGAATGTGGCATCGCCTGTCTTGCGATGGTCGCGTCCTATTACGGCCACTTGACTGATCTTTCGGCGATGCGCATGCGCCTCTCGCCATCGCTAAAAGGCGTGACGCTGAAGCATGTTTCGCAGGTTGCTGCGGCGCTGGGACTGGCCGCGCGTGGTGTACAGGTGCCGCTGGAGTCGCTGGCAAAGCTGCAATTGCCGGCCGTATTGCACTGGGACATGAACCACTTTGTGGTGCTCGTTGGTGTCAAGGGCAAGAATATTTTTGTTCACGATCCCGGACGCGGCAAACGCAAGCTCACGCTCGCTGAAGCGTCCAAGCATTTCACCGGCGTGGCAATGGAGTTCACGCCGAATCAGGATTTTCGGAAGGTCGATGAGCGCGAGAAAGTCAGCGCCTGGCAGTTGTTGTCGGTGGGTTCCGGCCTTGGTGGGACGGTTTTTCAACTGGTACTGCTATCGCTGACGCTGGAAGTATTTGCCATCGCGATGCCGTTTTTCCTGCAACTGGTGGTTGATCGTGTGCTGGTCGGACGGGACGCTGATTTGCTGACGGTGCTCGGCATTGCGTTTGCCACGCTGGTGCTCATTCAGGTGATGGTGTCGGGCGTTCGTGCGTGGATCGGCGTTTACCTGAGCACGCGTTTCAATCTGCGGTTATTGACGGCACTTTTCGATCATCTCTTGAAGCTGCCACTAGGCTGGTTTGAGAAACGCAATATTGGCGATATTGTGTCCAAGTTTCGCAGCGTGGATGTCATCCAGAAAACGCTGTCGACCACGTTTGTTGAAACATTCATCGACGGTGTGATGGTGTTGATCACGCTGGCGGTGATGGCTTTTTATAGCGTCAAACTCACGATCGTGGTCGTCGCAGCAGCTTTGCTTTATGCGCTGTTGCGCTGGTACTTTTTCTATCCGCAGCGTTACGCGACTGACGAGCAACTCGCGCACGAGGCCAAAGCGAGCACGCATTTTATTGAAACACTACGCGGCATGATGGCCATCAAGCTCAACATGCGCGAGAACGAGCGACGCGGTGCGTATCAAAATCTGGTGGTCGATCAGATCAACGCGGGCGTAAAAGTGCAACACGTCGGGATTTTCCAGCGCGGTGCCAACGCGTTGATTTTTGGAATCGAGAGCATCATTGTGGTGTGGATGGGCGCGCTGCTGGTGATGGAGGGCAAATTTTCAGTAGGTATGCTCTATGCGTTTCTCGGCTTCAAGCTGGTGTTTTTAGGCCGGATCAACAACCTGATCGACAAGTGGAATGAGTTTCGCATGCTCGATCTGCACGCCGAACGCATTGCGGATATCGCGCTGGCCGAGGCAGAAACAGCATCCACGACCGCAGCCGTATTTTCTGAAGGTACTGAGGCATTGACGATTGAAGCCCGCAATCTTGGCTTCGCATATGGCCCGGAAGGCATGGTGTTTCGTAATGTGAATTTGGTCATCAAGCCCGGCGAAACCGTGGCGCTGGTGGGGCCAAGCGGTTGCGGAAAGACCACACTGCTCAAGGTGCTGTTGGGCTTGTTGACGCCCACCGAGGGGCAGGTATTAGTGAATGGCCGCGATTTGCGCGATTGGGATCTGGGCCAATACCGTGCGCGGATCGGTGCGGTGATGCAGGACGATCATCTGTTTGTCGGCACGATTGAAGACAACATCAGCTTCTTCGATGCCGATCATGACCCTGATCGGGTGCGCGCATGCGCCAGAGCCGCGCAGATTGATGCTGAAGTTTCCACTACGCCGATGGGCTACAACACCATTGTGGGTAGCTTGGGGATGAGTCTTTCCGGTGGCCAGAAACAGCGCGTGCTGCTTGCGCGAGCTTTATACCGCAATCCCCAAGTGCTGTTCATGGACGAAACGCTCGATCAAGTGGATGCCCATCAGGAGCAGGTCATCCGCAGCGAGGTTTCAAGTCATGTAAAGAGTACGGTGTTTGTGAGTCATCGGGCGGAATCGGTGGTTGGGGCCAGAGTGATACACCTTGTCTAGAATTCGACTGCACCAGCGCCACCGCCGACAAGTGCAAACGGCAGGTCGTCGAGTGTGATGAGTTGAGGCCGGATCGAAACTTCTGCCTGTTCGGGAACAACGGTCGCTGGCACTAATTGTCCAGTCACGCGCCTGGTTGGTCTAGTCGCCCCAACCGAAAAAGGCGATGACGGCTACTGCGATGGCCAAGGCAACGAGTGTCGAATCAGCGATTGCCACCATCGTTGGGCGAAGTTCCCGTTGCGACCGACCGTCAAGGTCATGCTTACCCATCAGTATGTTTACACCTATGGCGCGGGTTGGCATAAATGTCTATCCATGCCGATCCCGAACAACATCCGTCTAGTGAGCCTGCCGCCGTGCTCACCCGAACTCAATCCGGTTGAACACATCTGGGCCGAACTACGCGAGAAGTATTTCCACAATCGAGCCGTCGACTGCCTTGGCGCGCTTGAAGACATCCCCGTCGATGGCTTATTCCATTTCCACTTCATTAGTGCATTAATTTTATCGGTACGCAAAAAAAAACCGTCATTCCCGCGAATGGTGAAGGCACGCCTTCACTCCAGCGGCGTTCGCCTTAAAGTCACTGGATCCCCGCCTTCGCGGGGACGACGAATGTTGATATGTTCGCTATCAACTTATTAAATTAATGATCGAGAAACGGAATTAGCCGATGAGTGCTTCGACAGGCTCAGCACGAACGGAAGTTATTAAAAGTATCCAATAACGCAGATCGCCTATTGGCGGGGTTTTTCGAGCATAAACTGCCTGCAAAGCCCGCCAATGCTATGGTTTCATGTTTTTTCGTTCACAGCCAACATTCACAACACCCGCGTGTACTCCGCTCGCACTACATCCCGATCGCCACAATCGAAATGCCACCACTCGCTGTTGATGCCTTTGAATCCACCGGCTAGCATGGCATCGCGCAGCAATTGGCGGTTGGCAATTTGTGCGGCGGTCAATTCCCCACGCGACAGCATGGCGTCTTCAAGCGCGGGATGCGAGCGTTCGGTTAGATCATCAAACGGCGTGCCCATATCGAGCTCCCGTCCGTGTTGATCCGCGAGCGTGATGTCGACAGCCATGCCGAATGAATGGATCGAGCCGCGCACGGGATTGGCGAGATAACCGAGCAAATCGGTGCCTTGCAGGGCCGCCCATAATTGTTCCTGCACGCGCTGCGGGCGTAACGCGTCGAGCACGAGCAGGCTCACATCTGCGCGTTGCAGTGCTAACCACGCAACCGTTTTTTCCAGCCCTTGTGCCGCATGCCGATGCAGCCACGCGCAATCGAGTGGGGAATAGAGATCACGGCCGACAAAATTATTCGCGGTGGCATAACGCAGTTCAACGTGAATGCCGCCAATGCTCGCAAGCGAGCGAAAATCCGCATGGCCCGCGATGGATTCAATGGCTTGCGTTCGACTCATGACCAACAAACGACTTGACTTTAACGCAAGGGTTTGTTGCGGATCGCGGCCAAAATATTGTTGATGCGCCCGACGCTGGTGGCATCCATTTTCGGCTGAGCGAGTGCGTCACCGAGCAAGCGTTCGATATCGGCGTTGGTGATCGTGACCGATTGCCGTGCCTCGATGGCCGCTTTCATGGCGCGCAATTTGAGATCGCGTCGCGCTGCCTGAAATGCGGGCGGCGAATCCATCTCTAACGCGGCTTCCAGTTGCAGAATTTGCATCGCGGCTGCCTCGAGACGTTCTTCCTCCAGATCTTCATCAATGTCCGCATCCTTGGAGGTTTGAGCCTCGCTCAGTCGCGCGCTCAACGCTTTTTCCCACACGGCTGGCAATGCGGGTAATGCAGTCCAGCGCGCCGACACGTCGTCAGGCATCTGTGCCGCTTCAACTTCCACGCAGAGCGCCAACTTTGCATCAAGCGCATCACAAACATTGTGCCAGCCACGCTTGGCGCTGCCCGCCAGATATTGCTGGGCGGCATCGCGCGCCGTGCGAAATTTGGCGTCTAGCTTTGCGGATTCGGCGCGTGGCGCATCGCCACATTTGCGCCACTCGCTATCAACATCCGACACGGTGCGTTTGATCTCAGACGCGGGCGTATCGGCGGCCAGTGCAGTCAAGCGTGCGATTAACGCCTCGCGCGCCACCTGATTGGCTTTGAACTCGGCATCGCGTGCGGTGTGGATTGCGTCCCGCTGCGTGAACACGGCGTCGGTCGCGGTTTTGAATTGGCTCCACAACGCGTTTTCGACCTGACGCATCAGCGGCAGCGACTTGGCGTGTGCCTGCCACTCGGTTTGCAGTTCGCGCACCTTGGTGATCACGTCGCGATTTTTAGTATCGGCACTTAACAAATTGGCGCGTGCAATCAGCTTTTCACGCTCCAGTTGCGCCACACGCCGCGCTTCCGCCAAGGGCGCATCAAGTCTTGCGAGGCTGGCTTTCATGCGCGCGGCGAGTGCGGCCTGCGCTTTGTGCGGCACCGTGTGTTCGACCGGCCCGCATTTGCGCCATTCGGTTTGGAAATTCTCAATGGCACGCGCGAGTACTCGCCAGTCGGGAGCAGAAGCAGACGCAGGATCTGCGACCTCCTCGCTAATCTTCACTGCATCGAAGGTATCCAGCAGCGTATTTCGTGCGGCGAGATTTTCTTGTCGAACGGCTTTAAGCTTGCCCAAATGCACGCCTACCGGCAAAAACGCCGTTTTCAGCGCGGCATCAAAACGTTGCCACAGCGGTCGGCTGGTGGCCGCGGCGAGCTTATCGAGTTCTTTCCAGCGATTTCGCAAATTTTCGATGGCATCGGCGTGCTGCTTGATGGCAATTTTCTCGGCCGTGCTGGCCTTGGCAAGCACTTCGGCTTCCACAACGAGATCGTCGCGCACGCGTCCGCCGCCCCAGTGCTGCCAGCCTTTTAGGCGTGCAGTTTCGCCTTGTAATGTTTCGATACGCGTCTGCAAGTTTTTTTCAACCGACACACCTTTCGCGTTGTTGCAGGCATCATCGATGGCGGTAAGAAATTTGGTGGTCTCAGCCAGATGGCCGCCTGCGAGCGCAGCCTCCGCCTGATCAACCAGGCCGGTGACGGCGACGGTAAGTGCGTCGGTGCGCGCAATTTTGGCGGCTTTGCTTTCATCCTTGGCGTGTTGCCTCGCTTCGGTGGTGCGCGCCTGTCTGGCATCAGATTTTTCGGTTTGCCATTGCGCGAAACGCGCGTCGAGAATCGCGGCGATATTGGTGTCAGCCGCCTGCGGAAGCGCGCGCCAGCGTGCCGCAGGCGATGGAGGTTTAGGCGCAGCGACGACCTCTGTGGCATCGGTTGCCTCAGCCGTCTCAGCGGCTGGGCTATCGACAACCGACGGCAATGGCTGCTGCAATTCTTCGAGCAGTGCCAGCCGCGACTCGATCACGGCAGTCAGCTGCAGAGCGCGTTGCAGCTCGGCAGACTTGGCTTCAATTTGCGCGGCCTGTGCATTCACCGATGTGCCGGGCGCTGTCGCTAAAACCGCATCGACAATGCCGCGCGTGTAAGCGAATTCTGAGCGTTCCTGCGTGCCGCTGGCCACATGCGCGCACAGCGCCGACAATTGTGCCAACGCCGGTTCTGCTTCCGCCATCCAGCGTTTGGCTTGCAATTGCTGCTCGCCACGTTCGCGCGTGAGTGCGGAAAGTTTTGTCCACAGCGCTTGATAGTCGGTGACCAGTTTTTCGTCCAGCATGGTGGCGTCCAGCGCCGTCCACGCACGGTCAAGTTCGACCAATCGATTGGCCGGGATCAAAGGCTCATGCAACAACACTGCCGCCGTTTCAATCAACTTGGATGCACTCACGCCCAAGACGCGCCGATTCACCAAGGCTTCATGGCGCTGCTTGGCGGTGCGGTGCACGCGCCGGTCGTGATCACGAAATTCGCGCTCGGCGCGTTTGAGTGCGTCCTCACCCGTCAATGCTTCGACGGCAGCGTGCTTGATGTCGATGAGCGGCGATTCCTTCGCAATCGCAAGTAGCGCGGCATCATCGCCAAGTGCTGCTCGCAATTTGCCTTCCCACGCGGTTTTGTCAGCGGCCTGTGCGGCAAGTTGCGCAGGCGTAGGCGCAACGGGGTGCTTGGGCGCTGGCGTTGCTGGAGGTGGCGTTTCGTTCTTCTTGAAAATTTTACTAAGCATGTTGGTGGCGGTCGCGGGCAAGCGCGGGCAAATTCAGAACGCGCATTGTGACATTTATCGACCGTGGTATCGTGACCATCAGCAGCACCGGCATCGCACAGATAAAAGCATGCCATTCTTTGATGTCTATAAACAACAACGAAAATTTGCAAAGTCAAGCACTGGCGAGGCTTTCAGAGCATTTGTTAGCCAGCATGCCCGCCAAATCTCGATCTACGAAATAATATGCTGCCAATTCGACAATCCGCAATAACGACCTGCATTGCAGACGGTCTGCGGACATATCGGACGTTGTTGATCGCGCTTGGTGCATCTGCGCTAGTACATTTGATCGCAACCGTCGGCACGCCAATTTGGTTTCACGCATGGCAGCGCCCTGAAACATTGCAATTCAACGCCATCCTGAATCCGCTTGCCGTTCCTGCATCGGTTGTGGAACCTGTTGCAGCTAGCACTGCTCCCCAAAAAAAAGCCGCCCGCCAGCGTGCGCCACGGCCTTTACCGACGCCGATATCGGAGGCGGCGTTCGCAGCGCCTGAAAACGCAATTGCGGTCGAGCGCGCTGCTGGTGATGACATTGGAACCGCCGCTGCTGGACAGGCGAATAGTGACAAAACTGCTGCGCCGTCCGCTGCTGCCACAACCACTCCGACCGTATCTGAAACACCGGCCGTGGCGGCAGAAACACCCGCAACTGCCGCCGTGCCTGCACCTGAAGTCATTGCGGCCCCGGCGGTGGATTTACCCAGTCGCTTTTCCATTGCCTACCGGGCCACCACCAGCGTCGCGGATGGCGTGGCGCATTACAGATGGACGCGGGACGACACGAAATATGAATTTGTGAGCACCATTCAGGCGGAAGGTTTTTTTATCAATATGTTCGCCGGTACCATCACCCAGCAAAGTACCGGCACCGTGACCCCGACAGGCCTTGAACCGGCGCAATTCAGCATCCGCCGTGGCGATCGGGAGGCCGAAACGGTCGAATTCCAGCGCGCGACCAAAGAAATAAAGTTGTCACGCGGCGGGACTTCCCGCGTGCTACCGATGCCGCCGAATTTGCAGGACACCCAGAGCTTTTTGTTCCAATTGGCCATTGAAGCGGTAAAACTCAAAACACCTGACGATCGGCTCAATATTCTGGTCACCAATGCCCGGGGGGTTAACCGCTACACATTTAAAAAGGCGGGCGAATCGACCATTGACACCCGCCTTGGCCCCGTGGAAACGGTGCATTTGGTCCGCGAAACGAGCGAGCTGCGCGATAGTTATGAGGTGTGGTTATCACCCAAGCACCACTATCTGCCGGTCAAGCTAAAGTTCTTTGTGGATCGCTTTCCTGCGGAATTGATTGCGACAAACATCACCTCTACGCCATAATGTCGGGTTGAAGCATCCTTAGAAGCGCTCATCCTGAGCGCCACCCCCCTCCTGATGTCATTTACTCCTGCCCAATTCAATACGCTCGTTGAAGCGCTGACAATCGTGTTGCCCCTCACGTCGCCGGCCGATGTTCAGCTCAAGCGATTCTTCAAAGAACACGCCAAACTTGGCGTGCGTGACCGCGCGATCATCGCCGAGACCGTCTACGCAGTGCTACGCCATCGCCGCGCCATCGAGGCCATCGCCACCGACGGCGTGCCGCGCAAAATGGCCCTGCTCGCCCTCACCCGCTATCAGGGAATGAGCTCGCGCGAGTTGACGAATGTGTTGAAAAAAGCCGAAGTCACGTGGCTTGCCGATACCAAACATTTCGTGCCGAAGAAAACATCGCTGGGCATCGAAGCCGAGCTGCCTGACTGGGTGGTCGCGCACCTGAAGCTCAGCATGAGCGACAAAGACATTCTGACGCTCGGCCGCAGCATGATGAACCCAGCCCCGCTTGACCTGCGCGTCAACACCGCCAAAGCCAAGCGCGACGCTGTCATGAAGCTCTTACAGCGCGACGGCATTGTTTGTGCCGCAACACCTTGGTCACCCATCGGCATCCGTCTGGAAACCAAAGTAGCCCTGGCCAAACACCCGGCATTTCTGGAGGGCTTCATCGAAGTACAGGACGAAGGCAGCCAACTGCTCGGTATGCTGATGGAACCCAAGCGCGGTGAAATGGTGGTCGATTTTTGTGCCGGCGCGGGTGGAAAGTCGTTGTTACTGGCCGCGATGATGGGCTCGACGGGCCGGGTTTACGCCATGGATGTCTCGGAAAAACGGCTCACCAATCTGAGCCCGCGCCTGAAGCGCTCCGGCTTATCGAACGTGATGCCGCAAAAGATTGACTCCGAAAACGATACCAAGATCAAACGTCTCGCGGGCAAGATTGACCGCGTGCTGGTCGATGCGCCGTGTACCGGTTTGGGAACATTGCGCCGCAATCCGGATTTGAAATATCGGCAGTCCGAACAATCGCTGGCTGAGTTGAACGTCAAGCAAGCCTCGATTCTCCAGTCAGCAGCACGATTGGTGAAGCCGGGTGGCCGTCTGGTGTACGCGACATGCAGCTTCCTGACTGAGGAAAACGAAACTATTATTGACGCGTTTCTGGCCAAACATCCGCAGTTCAAGCTCGTTGATATCAACAAGATTTTCGAGCGCCTGAAAGTGCCGATCAAGGATCAGGGCATTTATTTCCGCTTAAGTCCGCAGCAACACGCGACTGATGGCTTTTTTGCAGCCGTCATGGAACGGGCGAAATAATTCCCGACGGGTTTCGTCGCCGGTTTTGTCATCGTGCAAATTTTTTCGCAAAACTTCGATACGCTACTCAATCAATTCGGCACACCAATCGGGTGGGCCCAGATGGCTGCCATCGCGGTTGGGTTTTTGTCGGCGTGGCTGCTGTCCCGACTGGTTCGCGAAAAAATTCCCGACCATCTTTCACCCGGTGCGATGAAAATTGGCGCGGGCAGCGTGAATCGTATTGTGCTGCCGTTGCTGGCGCTGGTATTCATCGGGCTGGCAAAAATAATCTTTGAGCGGGGTTTGCCGCATCCACAACCAGTACCCATCTTGAGCGTGGCGGTGCTATTGATTGCGTCGTTCGCTCTGATCCGGCTCTCGCTGTATCTGTTGCGACACCTGTTTCCGGTAAGCCCGCTATTGAAGGCCTCTGAGCGCGCGATTGCCTTCACCATTTGGGGCATCGCCGCACTTTACCTCACCGGCCTGATACCTGAAATCAGTGCAGCACTCGATGACGTGAGCTTCGCCGTCGGCAAGCAAAAAATCACCCTGCTACTTGTCGCTCACGCGTTAATTTCGCTGCTGCTGACATTGGCAATCGCGCTGACCTTGTCTGTCGTGATTGAAAAGCGTGTGATGAAGTCGCAGAGCATCGACATGAGCATGCGCGTGTTCGCAGGAAAGCTGATTCGTGCGCTGGCGTTTGTGATCGCCATTTTGATCGCGCTGCCGCTCATGGGCATCGATATCACCGTGCTTTCCGTATTTGGCGGCGCACTTGGCGTGGGCTTGGGGTTGGGTCTGCAAAAAATTGCCAGCAATTATGTAAGTGGCTTCGTGATCCTGCTTGATCGCTCGATTCGTCCGGGTGATCTGGTGACGATCAGCGACCGTCACGGCGTGGTTTCCGATATTCGTGCCCGCTATACCGTCGTGCGCGGGCTTGATGGCACCGAGGCAATCATCCCCAACGACAGCATCATCAGCAGCCTCGTGCTCAATCATTCATTCACCGACCGCACGGTGGCAGTCAAAACAATGGTGACGATTTCGTACCAACACGATGCCGAGCGGGCGATGGCATTGTTGCTTGCCGCCGGCAAGGCGCAATCGCGCGTGCAGGCGGCACCTGAGGCGACGGTGATGATCAAGAATCTTGGCGACAACGGCATCGAGCTTGAACTGACCACCTGGATTCACGATGCCGAACAAGGGCAGAGCTCACTTCGGTCCGATATTTTTATCGCCGTGTTGCGCGCGTTCCGCGAGGGAGGCATTGATATTCCGTATCCGCAGCGGGAAATACGCATCGTGGGCGACAGCCCCGAACAGCTATTGCAAGAGCCTGCACCAGCGGTGATGCCGCAGCAAAAATAGTCGATAATAATCAATTATTTACACAAATTAACCGTCAATAAACGCGTTTCAGCGTAAACTGACCCCATATTGTTTATTGGCGTTTGATTCCTTATTTGCAGTTGATTCCTTCCACGGAGCACACTTGGTAAATATTCCTGATTTTTTCGCGATCGGCCTGATTGACCTACCATGGTGGGGCTACATCGTTGTCACACTCATTCTCACCCACGTGACGATTGCAGCCGTGACCATCTATCTGCATCGGGCACAGGCACATCGTGGTCTGGATTTGCACGCGATCCCGAGTCATTTTTTCCGTTTCTGGTTGTGGCTGACCACTGGGCAGGTGACCAAGGAATGGGTGTCGATTCATCGCAAGCATCACGCCAAATGCGAGACGGCGGAAGACCCGCACAGCCCGCAGATTTATGGCATCAAGAAAGTTGTTACGCAAGGTGCCGAGCTTTATCGCGTCGAATCCAAGAAGCCGGAGACGATGGAAAAATACGGGCACGGCACGCCGGACGACTGGATTGAGCGCAACGTTTATGCCGCGTTTAGCTGGCAGGGCGTGGGGCTGATGCTGGTCACGAACCTGATTTTGTTCGGGCCGATTGGCGCTGCCATCTGGGCCGCGCAAATGTCCTGGATTCCGTTTCATGCGGCGGGCATCATTAACGGCGTGGGCCACTATTGGGGCTATCGCCATTACACGGTCAATGATACCAGCACCAATATCACGCCAATTGCATTCTGGATCGGTGGCGAAGAGCTGCACAATAACCACCACGCCTTCCCGACTTCCGCGCGCTTTTCAATGCGCTGGTACGAGTTTGATCTTGGCTGGCTCTACATCAACATTCTGGCGTTTCTGGGGTTGGCGAAGGTAAAGAAAGTGGCGCCGCGCCCGCGTTTTGATTTGAACAAAATGGTTTGCGACGCAGAAACCCTGCATGCAGTAATCGCACATCGCTACGAAATCGTTACCAAATACACACGCACATTGAAATCCACCTGTGCTGCAGAAATCAATCGCCTGCGCGCAGATGGTGTCGCCCCTTCGCTGACGAGTCTCCGCGAGGGGAAAGCCGTGAAGAGCTTCAGGCAATGGCTCAAGACCGATGCTGACCAGTTGACAGCCGAACAGCGCGCCACATTGAACGAGACGTTGAAGCACAGCACGGTATTGGAGACGGTTTATTCACTGCGGCAGGATCTTGCTAAGCTGTGGGAGCGGTCAACATTGTCCAAGGAAGAGCTGGTGGCCAAGTTGGAAGATTGGTGCAAGCGGGCCGAGGCCACGGGCATCGCTCAGTTGCAACAGTTCTCACGTCAGCTACGCAGCTACGCGTAAAAGCTTCCTCTGCAAATCTAAAAAAAGAAACGCCCGCGATTGCGGGCGTTTCTTTTTGGCGTCTTTAAAACTTATTTCAATTTTGTCTCTTTGTAAGCGACGTGCTTGCGAGCCTTGGGATCAAACTTCATGATCTCCATTTTTTCAGGCATGGTTTTTTTGTTTTTTGTCGTCGTGTAAAAGTGACCCGTCCCGGCGGTCGACTCGAGTTTGATTTTTTCTCTCATGATCGTGTCCCTTAGATAGCAACGCCGCTGGCGCGCAAATCTTTGAGTACGGCATCAATGCCGTTCTTGTCGATCGTGCGAAGGCCAGCGTTGGTCAGGCGCAAACGCACCCAACGATTTTCAGATTCGACCCAGAAACGACGGTACTGCAGATTAGGCAGAAAGCGACGCTTGGTTTTGTTGTTCGCGTGGGAAACATTGTTGCCCACCATTGGGGCTTTTCCCGTTACTTGGCAAACGCGTGCCATATTGCACCTCATTAAACTGTTGAAAACGCGGACCGAAAATACCGGTTCCATTATTTGTTGGTGATCTGCCAGGCACGAAAATTAAATTGCCCGCACCCAAGACAGCCAAAAATTATACCAAAACCAAGTACTTGGCGCAACCTTTCGGTGTCGAGGGAGCGGTCTGGCGACTAAGGTCACCGGCGCACGTCAGCGCGCCCGAATGGACCCCAGAGTCGGGCGTCATGCGACCTTCTGAGGAACCAGCTTTACCTGTAACTCGCAGCCGACCGCAAGGGCGTAACGCTTTAGCGTTGCCAGCGAGGGCGCATGCTTGCCGGCAGACTCAAGCCTGGAAATAGCGCTCTTGGTGGTGCCCATGCGCTCGGCAACTGCATCCTGCGTGAGCCCTGCGCGCGATCGCGCCTTGAGCATCTGGCCCGCAACTTGGTATTCAAGTTCCAGCGCGTTGTACGCCTCAGCAAAACCCTTGCGAGCACTAGCCTTCGCCAGAAACTCTTTGTGGTTGTGCGGAACCGGCTTGTATTTTAGTTCAGACATTTTTCAACTCCTCAACTCCTTCAGGCGCGAACGCGCCAACTTCAGTTCGCGATCCGGCGTTTGTGGCGTCTTCTTGATAAACGCATGCAGCACCGTGATGCGCCGGCCGACCATAAAACAATAAAAAGCACGGCCAATGCCCGATTTTCCTTTTGGCCGCAGTTCGAAAAGACCATCACCAAAAGCGCGTGAGTGCGGGAGCCGAAGACTCGGGCCGTATTCGATTAGCAACTCGGCCAAGCGGGTGTAGTCCGCAAGCACATCAACGGGCCAAGACTCGATTTGCGCAAGCACGCGCGGATGGAAATACTCGATTTCAAACGCCATACCAGCATGTTAGCAAATACGCTAACACTTCACAAGCGGAAACCTATGATGCCCAACGTAGAGGTGACCGGCGCTGCGCGGCTTTATCGCGCAGCGTCCAGCGACCGAAGGGAGCGAGGTCGACCGCCGGGTTAGCCGTTTTACAAGTTGGAGTAAGCGGCATACGCGACGCACCTGCTAACGGCTTGCCAAAACGAAAGTTCGTTTTGCTCAACCTCAAACTGTTGGAGGGCCTCGCTTGGATCACTGCCCTTGCGCGCCCAATAGATGATGGCCCCGAAATCAGCCCTGTAGGTCCAATTAGAGTGAGCTACTGCGTTTCGAAAAGCGCGCACGGGATTGTTGCTCAGGAATTGGGCGCACTTTTTCGCTGCGGAGCCGCTCGGGCACACCTTCGAGAGAACACGAAAACATGCCTCGGGCAGATAGACAAAACAGATGTAGTTCTGTGACAGCACTTGGGCGCGAGTGACGAAAGGGTTGTTGCGAACGGTGTGGGCTTGATCCATCCAGCCCTGAAACGCTTGAAGTTCAGCGAGGCGATCTTGAAGTGGAACAGGGGAAGCTGCTCGGATTTCCGCCTTGTGCTCCGGAGAAAGAAACCGCACATCAGCTGCGATTGAAGTAGCGAGCTTTTCCGCCATTTCTGGCGTGAGCTTAACCTCGCTCGTAAGCCGAGTCGAGAACCCCTTCATTTGCGTATCAAGATGCTGCCAGTTCATAACGGCTAACCAAATTTAGGGCGCACAGCATCCGTATAACATCTCGCGTTACTCCCTATCATTCCAGAAAAAAATGCGGGAATCACGCTTGCAATCAAATGCTTCCGCACATCATTTGTATATATGTATTGCCATAACAGATTCGTGTTTTCCAGCAAATACCTAAAATTGATTGCTCAAACCGTCATTGCTAACAACGAATAGTCTAGCAACGCATTACCAATTAATACAATAGTCCCTGCTCAGCAAACGAAACCGAAGCGCCGGGAGCCACGATGAAATGATCGAGCACCTTGACATCGACCAATGCCAGCGCCTCGGCCAATGCCTTTGTTAGCGAGCGGTCAGCAGCACTTGGGCTGGCTTCACCCGAAGGATGGTTGTGCGCCAGGATCACCGAACCGGCATTGTGAGCGAGCGCTCGCTTAACAATTTCCCTTGGATATACGCTCGTTTGCGTCAGTGTGCCGCGAAATAGCTCTTCTACTGCAATGACGCGATTTTGCGCCGTCAAAAATACCGCCACGAATACCTCGTGCGGCAAACGCGATAAGGTCATGCGCAAATAGTCCCGAACCGCTTGGGGAGAATTCAGTGCATCGGTTTTAAGAACTTCTTCTTCCAACGCGCGTCGCCCCATCTCAAGCACGGCTTGCAATTGCACGTATTTGGCGGGGCCTACACCATTGACCGCGCATAAATCCTCCGCACTGGCAGAAAACAGCCCGGCCAGATTGCCGAACTTGTTCACAAGCTCGCGCGCCAGATCGACAGCACTTTTCCCCTTCACGCCGACTCTGAGAAATATCGCGAGCAACTCTGCATCCGATAGCGCCTTCGCACCCTGCTTCAACAGACGCTCGCGTGGTCGCTCGTCTTCTGGCCATTCTGTGATTGCCATGGTGGTGAATGATCCTGTGTAAAATACTGAAATGATTACAAAAACTGCACAACCGGTCGCCAGCGTGGTGCTCGGCATTACCGGCGGTATCGCCGCCTACAAATCGGCGGAACTCACGCGCCTGCTGAAAAAAGCGGGCATTAATGTTCAGATAGTGATGACCGATGCGGGCACCAAGTTCATCACCCCGGTGACCATGCAAGCGTTGTCCGGCAATCCCGTATTTGTCGATTCCTGGGATAGCCGAATTGACAACAATATGGCGCATATCGAACTGTCCCGCGCAGCAGACGCGATTCTGGTTGCACCCGCCAGCGCGGATTTTCTAGCCAAAATTGCCAACGGCCTTGCGAACGATTTGCTTACAACGCTCGTACTCGCCCGCCGGTCTACATGCCCCTT
>JAYURJ010000032.1:0-6190 GCA_043756275.1 Betaproteobacteria bacterium
CCCGCCTCCGCGGGAACGACGGACCAGGAGAGGCGCGCTGTAACGAAATCTGGAAACGTCAATATTTGCGACGCTAGTAAACGACAAATCCAAACAGCAAAATAACGTACATGGTCGCCACCATCGTCGCCAGAATCACCAGCACCAGCAACACCGACGATTGCCAGCGTTGCGTCCGGTTTACCCGGTTAATCGCCTGCTCGATCGCTTCCAGTCGCGCCGAAGGATCGTTCTCAAGTGCGCGATGGATTAGTCTGGGCAGTTGCGGCAACGTTGCTGTCCACAGCGGCCCTTCCTTTTTTAGCTGCTTGACCAGGCCGCGCCAGCCGAGTTGCTCGGCCATCCATTTTTCCAGAATCGGCTGCGCGACCGGGCGTAAATCGAGCTCCGGATAAAGCTGCCGGCCCAATCCCTCCACCTGCAACAAGGTTTTTTGCAGTAACACCAGTTGCGGCTGAATCTCCATCCGGAATCGCCGCGAGACCTCAAACAGGCGCAGCAACACGTTGCCGAAGTAAATTTCCTTTAGCGGTTTATCAAAGATCGGCTCACACACCGACCGGATCGCGCTTTCAAACTCATCGACGCGCGTTTCCTTGGGCACCCAGCCCGCCTCGATATGCGCCACCGCGACGGCTTTGTAATCGCGTTGAAAAAAGGCCGCAAAATTGCGGGCCAGATACGTTTTATCTTCGTCAGCCAGCGTGCCCATGATGCCGAAATCGACACCCGAGTAAATGCCGTTGCGACCGACAAAAATATTGCCCGGATGCATATCGGCGTGGAAGAAGCCATCGCGAAACACCTGCATAAAAAATATCTTCACGCCGTCACTGGCAAGGCGCGCGAGGTCGATATTGGCGGCGGTTAGCTGCGCAATATCGTTGACCGGAATGGCGTCGATTCGCTCCATCACCATCACATCTTTGTGGCAATAATCGAAGTACACCTCGGGCACGTAGAGCAAGGTGCCATCGATGAAGTTGCGGCGCAATGTCGAGGCATTGGCGGCTTCACGAATCAGGTCCAGCTCATCGTGAATGGCTTTTTCAAACTCGGCAACGACTTCACGTGGTCGCAAACGCTTGCCGTCGTCATAGGCGCGCTCAACCAGATCGGCCACCACATATAAAAGACCGATGTCTTTTTCAATAGTCACGCGAATATCTGGCCGCAATATTTTCACCGCGACATCACGCCCGATCTCTTTGCCCGACCCGATGGTTGCGAAATGCACCTGCGCAATCGAGGCGCTGGCAATCGGGGTCAGATCGAACGAGGCGAAGGTATCGTGATACGTGCGGCCCGCATCATCACCGTAGACACGGTTGAGAGTAGCGATGACATCGCTTGACGCAAACGGCGGAACGTTATCCTGTAATGCCGCCAATTCATTGGCGATATCGGCAGGCACGAGATCAGGCCGGGTGGACAGCAACTGTCCGAACTTGACGAAAATCGGCCCCAGCTCTTCAAGGGCCTGACGTAATCTGACCGCACGCGACGTGGAGAAATGCCGCCAAAAAAATGCCGCGCGAAAGATGCCGCCAAGCGTGCGCGAGCGTTCGTGACCGGCGAGAAACTCGTCGAGCCCGTAACGATAGACAACGGAGATGATTTTTAAGAAACGGAATGCGCGCATGGTGACGCGATTTTAGCCTGTTGCACTGGTATCCACGGCCACGCATCTTTTGCAATGCCACACATGAAGATGCCCAACCGGCGTGATTTTTCGGGCGTTTTGCCTCGAAGAGGCGCGCGGATGCTAGAGTCTTGTTAAATTTTGCGGGTGCGCGTCAAGGCTGTGGTTGCAGTTTGGCCAACCGCGCATCCAGCCGCGCGATGTCGTCGCGCAGGCTGTCGTTACGCTGCGCGAGATCGTCAAGTTCGCGTTTGGAGATAAATGCTCGCCGTTCTTCAAGCAGGTATTCGGCGACATTCGCGGTGAATCGTTGCGCCGCGTCCTGGCGCCATTCATGTCCGCGCCGGGCGGCATTCACCATTCGATGCGCCGCAATATCACCGACGAGGCGACTCAAATCCGCCTCGATATCCCATTCCACGTTGCGCGCAATATCTGACAGCGTTGCCGCCAATTCGGAGTCGCCTGCAAAGTCGATTTGCGAAAGTGCTGCGGCGTCTTTGGCCGCGAGTCGCGGCAATAGCGCCACGGCAATGGTCAGCGATACATCGGGAGTTGGCGGGGGTGTTGCACTGCCGGTGTCACCGACCAATTCCATGTCGCCTTCGCGCGATACCCGCATGCGGGTTGCGACCGGGCCGACGGTGACGGCAATTAATTTACCCTGATGCACCTGCAATTGAACGCGTGCCGCCGGGTAATCCGACAGCACGCGGTTGACAAACTTGATAACCGGAAAATGGAATGCGCTGCCCGGCAACATCAAACCAACTGCTGAATTCCTGCCAGCAACCACGTCGATTTCGCGTCATCCAGACGTTTGGAGACGTGCCAGATTTCGTCGAAAGGTTCAGCCGGGCCGCCCGCTTCCTCGCGAATTTCGCCGGTATAGCGCACGCTGGCCACAGCACGCTGGCTTTCGGTGGAAACTTCAAGCACGTTCACGTTTAGCGTAACGATGTCGGTCTTTTGCGCCACATCACCGCGCTCCTGAATTTGCAGCGACAGCTCGGCGTACATTTCAGGCGTGGTGAAATCACGGATGTCATTCACGTCCCGGCTGTCATTGGCCGCTTGCAGGCGGATAAACGCAAACCGCGCTTGGCGCTCGAAACCGGGAACATCAAAATCAGCCGGATAACGCGGTGCTGCAGTAGCTGCGTCGGCGGCTGCACCTGTCATCAGTTTGCTGCCGATTTCCGGTGCACCACCTGCCAACCCGCTGCGCTGCATCGGCGCAGCTGAGTTGGTGGCCACTTCCCGGTCAATGGCGCCGACAGTCCCGGCATATTGCGACGACGCGTTACCGGCGAGGTTATTTTCCATCGCCTTTTTCCGCATAAACATGCGAAACAGCATGAAGGCACCGATTGCCAGACCCGCAAAGAGAAGGATGTCCATCATCTTCAGGCCGCTAAACCCGCCACCCATAAAGAGCGATGCCAGCAAGCCGCCTGCGGCCAATCCGGCCAGAGGCCCCATCCATTTACTCATGCCCGACGGGGCTGCCGCTGCGGCTGCGGGCGCTGCTGCGCCAGCGGGGGCCACGGTGTTTTGTGCGGGCACTTTTGGCACGTCTTTTTGTACATTTTCTTTTTGCATGCCGCTGGATTTGCCGCCACCCAGACGTTTCTTCTGTGCGTCTGCATCACCGACGGCAATGAACGTCGCCAGCAGTGCCAGCATGACTGCGATAAAAAAGTTTTTCATGGTTTCTCCTCGATTGAAAAAAAGCAAAATCAGTAATCCGAATCCCGCTACTGCATTGTTAGTTTGCGACTCTTACGCTGTAATTGAGTTCAATATCAGCACTCGTTTTATTTTCCCACATTAGACAATACGCTTCTTTGGCCCGGGCTTCATAAAGACCCGATTCACCATTGGTGCGATCAAGTTTGACCGGGTAATAAACCTGATCGCCCTTTTGATAATGCAAATTGAAATTGAGCTTGGCACCTGACTCAAAACGGTATTCGATTTTTTGTGGCGGCGTGAGCGTCATGCATTTTTCAAACACTTTACCCGGTTTAATGATGATGGGTTTTGCCGTTTGCGCCTGCGCCATTGTTCCGAAAGACAACACAAACGCCGAGATCATGACCGGGATCACCAATCGTTTCATAGCTTTACTCCACGATGTAGCGCCACGACACCGGCGGCGAGATTGAAAAATTCAACACGCTGCAAACCTGCCGTTTCCATCAAGCCTTTCAGCGTTTCCTGATCCGGGTGCATGCGGATCGATTCAGCCAGATAGCGGTAGCTCGCCTCGTCACGCGCAACGTATTTACCGAGCAACGGTAACACGTTGAACGAATAAGCATCGTAAAGCTTGCTTAAGGTGGTGTGCACCTTCGAGAATTCAAGCACCAGCAAGCGTCCGCCAGGCTTCAATACCCGGTTCATTTCCGCCAGCGCCACGTCTTTGTGGGTCATATTGCGTAGCCCGAACGCGACAATAACAAGATCAAACGATTCGCTCGTAAACGGTAATTTCTCCGCGTCGCACAGCGTGGCTGGCAACGTGAGGCCGGCGTTGATCAGCCGGTCACGGCCCACTTTCAACATCGCCTCGTTGATGTCGGTTTGCCAGACCTCCCCGCGCGCGCCAACGCGCCTGGCAAACGCCATCGCCAGATCGCCCGAGCCGGACGCCACATCCAGCACTTTTTCACCGGGCTTTACATTGGCCAAATCAATCGTGAAGCGTTTCCAGAGCCGATGCATGCCGCCGGACATGAGATCGTTCATCACGTCGTATGAGGGCGCGACCGACTTGAAGACCTCGCGTACCCGGGCCGATTTTTCGCCTTCAGGCACCTGCTGGAAACCAAAATGCGTGTCGTTATTCATTTGTCGCCCATGTGCGGCGCTCTTCGTAAGCCGTCACACAAAATATTTTCCAGGTCCCGGCACGTTTGGCCAGCGCATAGGAAGTGTTGAAACGCTGTGGTGCCTGATCCTGCCGGTCGATTTTCCATGCCAGATCAGCGACGCAAAAATCATCGCTTTGCGGCACAAAAGCACGCATTTCAAAATCTGCCCGCACAAAACCGCTGCTCGCATATTGCTCGCAAAGTGCAACATTATTGGCATTAAGTGCAACAGCGTCGGCAAAAACACCACTTCCACCAGCATGTGCAATCATCGCGGGCGTATCGTAATGTGCAGTCACGGCATGGCCGTCAAGACGGTTAAACGCGTCCCGATAGGCATCAAAAAATGTGCGGATGTCGGCTGGCATCACGCTTATTCCCGGCTTGCTCCGGCTTGCTGCATACGCGCCAGATAAGATTGCCAGTAGTCATCCTGCCGGATGCCCAAATCGTAAAAATAATCCCATGAGTAGAGCCCGGTATCGTGGCCGTCTGAGAAGGCGAGCTTGACGGCGTAGGTGCCGGTCGGCTCGATGGCCTTGATTTCAACGTTTTTTTTGCCAACCTGCAATACTTCCTGTCCGGGGCCGTGTCCGCGCACTTCGGCTGAGGGCGAATACACGCGCAGAAATTCGCAGCTAAAACGAAACGTTTTGCCGTCATCAAACGCGACTTCAAGCTCACGTGATTTCTGGTGCAACTTGATATCGGTGGGCCGCGGAGAGGTGGGGGTCAGGCCGGACATTATTTCCAAGGGTAGACGGATTCAGCCGCCAATGATACCGCGCGGGCATGTCGGGGAGAAAACTGTCTTGCACCGTCACGAAACTGTCATAGCGCTGAAATATGCTTCAATCCGAGTTAACCCACGAGAGCATCGCAATGAACCCGACAATCATGGTCGTTGAAGACGAACCCGCCATCCAGGATTTAATCCAGATCAATCTGGAGATGGGCGGCTATCGCGTGCTCACCCACGGCACCGGCGAGGAGGCGTTGAAGCACATTCAGCATGAATTACCTGATCTGGCGTTGCTCGATTGGATGCTTCCGGGCATCAGCGGCATTGAGCTGGCCCGGAAGCTCCGTGGCGATTCGCGCACCAAGTCCCTGCCCATTATTTTGCTCACGGCCAAAGGTGCTGAAGAGGACAAGCTCAAGGGCCTCGAATCGGGCGCGGATGACTACATCACCAAACCGTTTTCGCTGCGCGAGCTGGAAGCGCGTATCAAGGCGGTGCTGCGCCGGCGCGCGCCGGAGCTCACGCAGGATGTGATCGAGTTCCACGGCTTGAAGCTGGACCCGGCCTCACACAAAGTGACCGGCACCGGAAAAACGCTGAACATGGGCCCGACCGAATTTCGTCTGCTGCATTTTTTTATGACGCATCAGGAGCGCGTGTATTCGCGTACGCAGTTGCTCGATTTTGTCTGGGGAGACCACGTTTTCATTGAGGAACGCACCGTGGATGTCCATATTCGTCGTTTGCGTTCGGCACTGTCACCATCCAGCCATCAGGATTTGATACAAACCGTGCGCGGTAGCGGATATCGGTTCGCGAAAGATTGAGAAGCCCACGTAGTACATTAACTCAAGGTAACATCACTGTGCCATGTTGCCATCCATCCGGTTTTCACCTTCCGTAAAATTCCTGCTCGTGTCGCTGGTTCGC
>JAYURJ010000033.1:0-6155 GCA_043756275.1 Betaproteobacteria bacterium
CAGTGGCTCGGCACGCTCATCGGTAAAAGCAGTGCGCGCTTGGCTCCTGCCGCTTTTGCGAGAACTATGGCACGCTCGACGGCGGCCTTGTGGCCACCAATTACGATCTGTCCCGGAGCGTTCAAATTGCAGCAGGACACCACCTGGCCTTCACTGGCGTCCTCGCACACCCGTGCCAGCAAATCAGCTTCGATACCGAGCACGGCGGCCATACCACCGACGCCGGCAGGCACGGCGTCCTGCATGGCCTGCGAGCGCGCTTTAACGAGCTTCATCGCCGCGTCGAAATCAAGCGAACCGGACGCGACTAGCGCCGCGTACTCACCGAGACTGTGACCGGCCAGGATCGACGGTTTTGGCCCGTCTGCTGCAAGCCAGGCGTTCCACACCGATACGTCGGCCGCGAGCATAGCGGGCTGTGTGTTGGTGGTGATGTTAAGTGCTTCGCCGGGGCCGTTTGCCATCATCGCCGTGATCGGCGCGCCGAGCGCAGCGTCAGCCGCAGCAAGGGTTTCGTCAATTTGTGAAAGACCAGCGTAACCCGCCATCATGCCCACCGACTGAGAGCCCTGACCGGGAAAAACAAATGCAATTTTCATAATAGCTTTATGTTGCGAGGACCGTTTTCGTTGGGCTCAAGTAAATAAACAGTGATTGTTGACTTTAGACATAAACAGCGATTAGCCCAATATCGGAGGGGGTTTCAGCAAAAAGCTGATGCTCAGACGATTACCGCCAAATCGTTACCACGCGCGAATTCTGCGGCGTTCATTTTTTGTCCGCCGTCGGGTTTGAGGCGCAGCACTTCAATTTGTCCGCCCTGCGCGTTAATAAAGATCGAGTCGACAGTCAATCGCGAAACTTCACCGGGCCGCCCACGCGCCGCGCTAAAGGTTCGCAACCCATGTTTGCGGCAGTCGAACAGGCGCACTTTGACGCCGCCCAGCACGCACCAGGCACCTGGCGCCGGGTTTGCGGCGCGGATGAGGTTGTAGACCTGATCAACCGGATTCGCCCAGTTGATTTGCGATTCCGCATCGCGAAACCAGCCTTCATAACTCGCGTGGGTCTCGTCCTGTTCCGATGGTTGATGCTTGCCCGAAACCACTAAATCGGCTGCCTCCAGCAACGCCATCACGCCACTCGGAAACAGGTGCTTGAAGTAGACATCGCCCAACGTATCGTCCGCGCCAATCGCGCACTTTTTTTGCAGGATGATCGGGCCTTCGTCGAGGCCATCGGTAGGACGAAAAATTGTGAGCCCGGTTTCCGTTTCGCCCATCGCAATCGGCCAGTTGATTGACGACGGCCCGCGATGTTTAGGTAACAGCGACGGGTGATACTGGATGGTGCCGTGCCTCGGTATGCTCAATAGCGATTGTGGGGCGAACTGCAAAACATACGCCATGACCGCGAGACCAACGTCGAGCGCACGCAGCGCCGCAGCAGCCTCGTCGCTGCGCAGGCTTGCAAACTGAAGTACCGGGAGGTTCATCGCTTTGGCCGCGACGTGCAACGCATCGGGCCGCGCACCGGGCTGATCCGGCGCACAGAACACGGCGGACACCGTGTCCCCCCGAGCAACGAACGCCTCAAGCACGGCGCGACCGAAATCCTGCTGGCCAAGGATGGCAATTTTCATGGTTTTGTTTTGCTGTTTCAGTTGATGCAGGGCGCTACGTTAGCGTTTTCGCGCGCGCCTTGCAGGCCTCGGACTGAAGCCGACGATTTGCTCAATCAGCGCTGCACCGTCCGCTATCAAAAACTGCTTGAACGCCTCTGCCACTGGCGGCAAGCGTTTGTCTTTGCGATGCACGACATACCAGTGCAACATCAACGGGAAACCGCGCACGTTTAGCACGGCCAAACTGCCCGCCTGAATCTCACGACCGATGGTGTGCGCCGAGAGAAAACTGACCCCCATGCCCGCGATCACCGCCTGCTTGATCGTCTCTGTGCTTTTGATTTCCATGGCGATTTGCACGTCACGCAAATGGCTGCCAAAGCCGTCCTCCATTGACTTGCGGGTGTCCGAGCCTTTTTCGCGCACGATGAATGGTTGGCGCACTACGGCGGCTTGTGTGATCTCCGATTCACGCGCGAGCGGATGATCGGACGCAGCCACAAGCACATACGGGTGCGGCGCAAACGGCACGTTGACTGTGTCGGAATCGGCGGCGTCTGGCGGGCGCACCATGATCGCCAGATCGGTGCGGTTTTCAGCCAGTTCCGCTAGCAATTCTTCGCGATTGTGCACGCCGAAGTTGAAAGTCACATTGACGTGACGACGCGCAAACTCCACCAGCAAACGGGGAAGGAAATGGTCACCCGCGCTGATCACGGCGACTTTCAGCTTGCCACCTGCGACGCCCTTGAACTGCGACATCACCTCTTCCACCTCCTGAAACTGGCGAAGGATGGAGCGGCTGAAATGCAACAGCTCCATGCCCGCAGGGGTGAGAAAAATTTTCTTGCCAAGCTGCTCAAACAGCGCCACACCGGCGTGTTGTTCAAGCGTTTTTACCTGCGTGGAAACGGCGGGTTGCGTGAGATACAGCTCTTCCGCCGCACGCGAAAAACTCAGGCGACGTGCGACCGTTTCGAAGACTTTTAGTTGGCGGAGGGTAGCGTTTTTCATCAGGCGATTTGAAGAGACTTACCAGCTAAACGGCGTCATTCTCGGCGTAGCAGGGAATCCAGAAAGTGGACTTGCGCAGATCGCTTAAACACACTCGCGTCCCTTGGCAGTCTGGTTCCCCGCCTTTGGCGAGGATGACGGCGGTGAAAGCGACGTCCCGCTAATCATAAATTATCGTCAATGATTTACACAATAAACTTTAACTATTCTTAATGCAAGTGCGTCCCTATGATTGCCTCAGTCGGTGCCATCGAATGCGCGCCGGATTTTATGAAAGCAATCAGCCATGCCATCGCAAACCAGCAGCGCACAAAATCGCAACATTAGCCACGTAAACCACGGCATCGACGCCAGCGAAACACTGCGCAATGCCTACAACGCTGCGTTCGACGAGCTTGAACTGAGTTGGCACTGGTGCGAATCGCAATTTCTCGAGCTACAGCACCACGCGGACGAGCGCTCGCGCATGCAGGCTTACCTGTCAGCACAGCAGCCGCATCTGCTCAAGGTGTACGACGTTGATTTTTTTGTCGATGCCGTCCACGACGCCAAAACCCGCTATTACCGGGCGCTGGAAGTGACCGGTGGTCTAGCAAAAGGGGCGGGCGCACCAATAGAGCGCTCCGTGTCGCGCGGTGCGAAACGGCATGGTCAGGAATAAGCCGACCATCGTTGCTCACTCGCATCTCAGCAGCGTTTCTAGAGTGATTAGGCAAGTTTCAATCTAAACTGAAGCCTGCCGAGCAACCCCGCAAGCCTTATCCAGGCTACGGCGGATCGGTTCAGCAAATCTCCGTCACCATAACGTCTCGCTGACTACCCGTCGCGGCCTGGTGGATTTGTGTTGTTTTTTGTAGATCGAGGTCGCGACATGGTGCAAAGATGGGTTCGATACAGCGCTGGTGGCAGCATTGGCTTTGGAGCGCTCAATGGCGAAACGATCAGGGTTCATAGCGGCTGCATGTTCGACGCAGCAGTTGCAACCGGAATTGAAATCGCGCTTACCGACGTGAAGCTACTCGCGCCCGTGGTGCCCGGCAAGGTGATTGCGCTGTGGAATAACTTCATGGCGCTCGCTGCCAAACTGGATTTGCAAACGCCGCTTGAGCCGCTCTATTTGCTGAAATCGCCCAACGCTTACCTGAATCCCGGCGAGACGATTTGCGCACCTGCGGGTGAGCACAAGATCGTGTTTGAAGGCGAACTGGGTATTGTGATTGGCAAGGTCTGCAAGGCGGTAACCGAAGTCGATGCACACGAGTACGTGTTCGGCTACACCTGTGGCAATGACGTGACAGCTGCGGAGATCCTCAATGCCGACCCATCATTTGCGCAGTGGGTGCGCGCGAAGGGATTTGACACGTTCTGTCCGCTCGGCCCCGCTATCGCCACCGGGCTTGACGCCACGACGCTGCGCGTCAAAACCACACTCAACGGTCAGATTCGGCAGGACTACCCGATTAGCGACATGCGCTTTTCAGTGGCAAGACTGGTCAGCAGCATTTCGCAGGATATGAGCCTGTTCCCAGGTGACGTCATTCTTTGCGGAACATCCGTGGGCGTCGGCTCAATGCAACCGGGCAGCACAGTGGAAGTCGAAATTGACGGCATCGGCACGCTAAGCAACACCTTCGCCTAACGCACAAACTCAATTTTTTTTAGCGAATCAAAGGCGATAACAAGCGCGATTCCACCCCACATTAACAAAGCAACAACGAAATGAAAATCGCAATTATTGGTGCCGGTGCCATCGGTGGATTAGTCGGAGCAAAGCTCGCATTGGCGGGTGAGGATGTCACGTTTGTCGTGCGTGGCGCGAACCTCGACGCCATCGGCAAAAACGGCGTCAAACTGATCTCGCACGACGGCGTCGAACAGGTCGCCACGAACGTCAAGGCCAGCAACAACTATGACGCCATTGGTGTGCAGGACATGGTGATCCTCGCCGTGAAGGCGCAACAGGTGAAGGGCGTGGCGGACGACCTGCCGAAGCTGCTTGGACCTGAAACGATAGTGGTGACGATGCAAAACGGCATTCCGTTTTGGTACTTTGCAAAGCTGGGTGGGCCGTTTGACGGCACGCGCGTGACCTCGGTGGACCCCACCGGCTCGCTGCTCGAAAAAATACCTGCCACGCACATCATCGGCTGCGTGGTCTACCCCGCGTCCGAGCTGATTGCACCGGGCGTGATTCAACATATCGAAGGTGATCGTTTTCCGGTCGGTGAACTCGATGGCGCGCTCAGCCCAAGAGTAACGCGCGTGTCGGAGTGTTTCGTCAAAGCCGGCTTTAAAGCACCGATTCTCGACAACATCCGCTCTGAAATTTGGCTAAAGCTGTGGGGCAATCTAACCTTCAATCCGATTAGTGCCCTGTCGCACGCGACCCTGGTTGACATTTGCCAATTTCCGCTTTCACGCTCGCTCGCAGCGAGCATGATGACCGAGGCCCAAGCCGTGGGCGAAAAACTCGGCATCACCTTCCGCATGTCACTCGACAAGCGCATTGCAGGTGCTGAAAAAGTGGGCAAGCACAAGACCTCCATGCTGCAGGATATTGAAGCGGGTCGCGCCCCAGAAATCGACGCATTGGTCGGCTCCATCGTTGAACTTGCACGTCTGGTAGATTTGCCCACGCCGCACATCGACACGGTGTATGCGCTGGTCAAATTGCTTGCGCACGGCATAGCGCAAGAACACGGCCACGTGCGCATGGAGACGAATTGCTGAACCTTCGTATAAACCACACGCCTGCGCGGGTAAGTCCTCATGCCACGCAGCGAATTGAGGCGCTGCGCAGGTACACAAATCGGGGCGACGGACGTTAGACTCATTGCAGGGCGCTCACGAACCAAACTCATTTCAAAAAATTGACTGCGGTCAAGAGTTTTTTCGCGGGATAGCGCAAGCATTCATTCATAAGTAGCGGCGAGCAAAATCGATCACGAAATTGTCCGACCCCAACAGTTACATCAAAGGAGAGCAACATGATCAAGCAATCGACCCGGTCGGCACGAAATGGCCGCAGCGTACTCGCTGCCTGCGTCGCAGTGGCAGTTTCGGCGATCAGCCCGGCTTGGGCCTGGGAGCCGACGAAGCCGGTAGAGTTTGTCGTACCCGCCGGTACAGGTGGCGGTGCCGATCAAATGGCGCGGCTGATGCAAGGCATCATCATCAAGCACAAGCTGATGAAAGAGCCGATGATCGTGGTTAACAAATCAGCCGGCGCCGGCGCCGAAGGGTTTCTTGATATCAAAGGCGCCAAAGGCGACCCACACAAAATCGTGGTGACACTTTCCAATCTGTTCACGACACCCATGGCCACGGGTGTTCCGTTCAACTGGAAAGACATGACGCCCGTCGCGATGATGGCGCTCGACCAATTCGTGTTGTGGGTCAATGCTGAGACGCCCCACAAGACAGGCAAAGAGTACCTGACTGCTGTCAAAGCTGCGGGGCCGAACAAGATGAAGATGGGCGGCACCGGCTCCAAGCAAGAGGACCAAATCCTCACCGC
>JAYURJ010000034.1:0-6126 GCA_043756275.1 Betaproteobacteria bacterium
TATCCTTTCGTCTCAGAAACAAAAGGGTACCGCGGTTCAGTTCCTCACCCCCTATTTTTCACCCTGAGTTGTCGGGACTCGTACTTGAATCTGCGAAAATGCCTTGAAAGCCCCGCCAGTACTAGAGTTTAGCCATGCCCCTGCGTCGCATGAACCCGGCATCTCGATGCCAGACTGAATTTATAGCAGGCTCAAATCCTTCACCAGCTTGGGATTTCGTTCCAGCAAACGAAACAGGTTAACGACCGCAGCCATTGGTTTAGCCTGTCCATTTTCATAGCGTGAAAACGCATTCTTGCCGCCACCCGTAAGCACTGCGGCCTGTTGCTGCGTGAGCTTGAGCTTCTTGCGAATGCGGGCAAGGTCCTGCGCGTCGCGATCAATCACTTTTGCTTTCAGCGCTTGCAAGGCATCGTTGTATCGCTTTGCCTGCCCTTTTGCGAATTCAATTTCGCCGCACACAGCACAGTGCCAGCCCAGAATATTTTTCACGACTGATTTCATGCCATCACGCACAATGGCAACATCGCGCTTGCCATATTCCATAGCCGGATTGCTACAGTTCAAACATTCATGGCTCATGTCATTTCTCCTTGAATTGGATGACCACTGCGCCATCATCGCGCAGCGTCACTTTCACGTAGGCAACGCCCTTGATGGTGATCGGGTGGTACACGTCCTGCCAAACTTTGCTGGAAGCATGGGTAGTCATGCTTTTGTAGAAACAGTTTTTGTTCATGTTCAACACTGCCTGAATCATTTGTGTGTCGGATAAGCCCATCGCATCTGCGTTGTCGATTGCTGTTTTCGTAAATAAATCCAGACCAAGCAATAAAACCATATTTTGGATTTCGGAGAGTCTGTAATGGGGCCGACGTTTTTCCATATCGCCAGTATAGCAAATTACCCTAATAGGGGTATCGCATATTCGGCGAATCATGTCGCAGCCAGTGGGAAACAAGGTGTGTGCGGGATGTGTGGTGGTGACGGGGCGGCAAACAATGCTAACCGGAACCGTTAAATTTCTTTGGGAGGCGCCATCGAAAATAGTGTTTTACAAAATTCAAGCGACGGGTACGTCGCGACTTATCGCTGACTCTTTCCACTCGGCAGCACCAACGCTTCGCGATACGCTTTTAGCACCGCGTTCATGCGCGTTTGCCAGCCAGCTCCCTGATCCCGGAACCAGCTAGGCACTTCCGCATCTACACGCAGCGCGATCTGCTCCTTTCGTGATGGCATCGGAAGGCCGCGATGCGCCACGGCATCCGCCCAGTCTGCGGGCGAGGTCTGAGGAGCATCCTTCGTGAACTTGATGCTGGCATCCTTCAGGGCTGCCAGCTTCACCCAGTCCGTCTTGCCTTCAACGCTTTTTGTAACGCGACTGCCACGCTTTGTATTCATGGGTTTCCGCCTTTCTTGCAGAGATTAAATGGGAGATTCCGCCCTCCTTACCGCGCGGAGTCCAAACGACGAACAGAGCAACCCCATTGAACACGCTGACGCTCTGTAGCCTCTGTTCCTGATAGCCATGTCGCGTGTCTCACGCGTGAGAAGTTCCCCGACGAAGAACGCCTCAAGGTCAACGAAATTGATGCCGTGATCCTTGATGTTGCGCAGACGCCTGGTTTCGTCCCACGTGTTCATGCGCTTCAGTGAATATGCATTATGCCTATGTGCCAATGCGCGGTAACAGGCGCGTGATGGACAGAACGGTGGCCAGAGACAGAAGATTGGAGACTTGGCCCCGCCGTTCAAGGCGGCAAATGCATGACGGGAGACTTGACCCAATACTGTTCGTTTAGAAAAAATAACCCGTTCGCCCTGAGCCTGTCGAAGGGTCTGGTGGACGAAACCCTTCGACAGGCTCAGGGCGAACGGGGACTAAGCGAACAGTATTGAGACGTGACCATGCCGTTGTTTATATTTAGTGCCGCACTCTAGCACCAGTGCGGCGTTACAGGAATTTTCGGCCTGAAAGGCGCGCCAACGCTAGGGGTTTGTTGAAATTCGATGTCGTACGAAATATCAAGGTTCCCGCCATGCACTTCCCTCTTTTCTAAAGAGGGATTGAGGGAGATTTTTGATCGCCAATGTGTCAATACGGCCCCAAATCCTCCTCCTGCCTCCTCGCTTCGCTCTCCTCCTTTAGAAAAGGAGGAAGCACCTTGCCGTGATCTCGGCTTGCTCTGAAATCTCGAATTTCAACAAACCCCCTGAGTTTCGCCATACGCGTGCGAAGTCAGCGAGTCACCGCCTTGTGTCCCCGCACTTCGCAGATCGTTTGCCTTTTGTTAGTTCCCCGCCTAGACTGATGACTCGCCGTAATCTTGGGAGTCGGCAATGGCAAAAGAACAAAACACCATTTTTCATCGTTGAGTTTGAAGAGGTGTGGAACTGCGACCGCGCCGAACTCATCGACGAAATGATCGCGCCCAACGCCATCGCCCACGGTCTCGAAGATCCAGATGACACATAAGGTAATGAAGTCGGTGGGCCGGAAGAATTCGATAAATTCCAATACAGCTTTCGCAGTGCGTTTCCGGATATTCACATCAGTGTCGAAGAATGGTTTCGGAAGGTGACCTGGTCGTCGGCAATTGCAAAATCAAGGCAATGCATACGGGTGCGGGCTTTGGCATGGAATCCACCGGCAAGCCGGTCACGTTTGAGGGGATGCTGATGTTTCGGGTGCGGGATGGGAAGGTGGTGGAGGCTTGGAACAGTTTTGATTTTTTGAAGATGTTTCAGCAGATGGGGTTTGTGAAGTTGGGGGGCGGGTGAAAAATACTGTGTGCCTTATATTAACTACCCGGTGAGCTAATAAGACGAGCAACGAAATTTTGCTTTTCTGACCACTCTAATTACGTGCGGAGAACCCATGAGTGCTGTTTTTCTTACTTATGTGAAGAACGAAGTCGCTAAATACCAAAAACAATACAAGATATCTGCGGGTAAAGCTTTTGCGCTGTGGTATGCGATCGAACAAATGGATCTCGACGAAACCGACGCGTTCGAGGCGGTGTCACTGGATGGTCCAAATGACAAAGACATAGACTTGTTTCTTATCGATGATCCGAACGAGAAAGTCGTCATCGCGCAGTTCAAATTTAAGGAAACCGGGAAATACAAGGCGGTGAAAGGGGAGCTATACGGGCTTGCTCATGCGCCAGATTGGCTAAAAAATCCGGAATCCCTAAAACGCGATGGGCGGCCCGATATCGCAGCGGCAGCTGAGGAGTATCTTCAAGCCACGAAAAAACACTATATGACAGAGTTCATATATGTATTCTGTGGGCCACATCATGTAGATGTCGCGGACGCAGAACGCCATCTAAATCAGAATTGGCAGGAAGAAGGGAAACCATTTGCCTGCAAATCAATCGACTTGTCATTATTAGTTGACCTTCACGAAGAGCGGTTAGGTAAATCGAGACGCATCAAGGAGACCACCCTCAAAGTCGCTAAGCAGTCGTGTTTTGAAGAGGTCGGTGGCTTTGGCCGAGCAATCGTTGCGTCCCTTGATGGCATCACTATCGCAAAGCTCCACAAGGATCACGGGGATCGACTATTTGACCGAAACGTTCGCTACTTTCTCGGTTTACGAAAGGGTAGCGTAAATGCCGGAATCCGCCAGACGTTGGAGACTGCAAAGGACAGAAAAAACTTTTGGGCGTACAACAACGGCCTAACAATTGTTTGTGATAAGTATGAATTCAAGAATGGCAACCTCAAGCTGTCTAACTTCAGCATCGTCAACGGCTGCCAAACTACATCGTCAATAAGCGGAACCGAATCCGCAGCCCTCCCTGACGTCAAGGTACTCGTGCGGTTCATTGAGGCCGGTGAACGTGTGGTCGATTCAGTAATTCAATACACAAACTCACAGACGCCAATACGCGTGTGGGATTTCCTCTCTCAAGACAAGTTTCAAAAGAAACTAAAAAAGAATCTTGCGGATCTATCTAAACCATATCTTTATGTAATGCGTCCTGGTGAGGTGCAAAGGTTGACCGAACCAGAAAAAAAGAAGTTTCGGCGCGATGGAAAATTACAACAAATTCGCCATGACCTCAACGCCCAGTACCTTGGTGCCTTCAATGGAATTCCCGCGTTTGCGTACAAAAACAAAGGTCTACTATTCACCACCTTTAAAGAGCAGGTCTTTCCGACAAATCTTGATGCCAAATCTATCGCGTTTGTATGGACCCTGGGAACGCTTGCGCATTCCCACGTGAAAGCAGAGCTGGAAGAGGCGATCATTCAAGAGGATCAAAGCCGAGTGGCGATTCTAAAAAGGGGGGCATCATTCTTCTGCATCGCGATCGCAGCATATTTGCTCAAACAGCGAAATGGCGATCACTTCTTGTCGGCCCTAGCCGGAGAGACGGCCCTAAGCAAAACGACCGAGAACAAACTTCGTAAATACTGTGCATTTGCGTTGGAATGGTATTGTGAAATCGTTCAGGAACAAATCGACAATGGCAAAGAACTCTCTATCCTCGTCCGATCGCAGGAGATATGGAATAGTGTGTTCGCGGCGCGCCTCAAATCAAAATGGAAACAGATGAAGGCTGCGGAGACATATATGAAAGAAGTCGTGCCAAAGCTATCTACCAAGTGATTTTTCAAATCGGCTAGTATGGCGAAAGGCGAATGAAGGGGGCTAGGGTCACTTTGTCTTACTATTCACATTTGGGGACGTGCGACGTGCGGTTTTTGGAATCCACGAACGGAAGAGCTTATCCCGGATTGTACTTTGATGCTCATTCGCGTCCAGTTCTGTGATTCCATCTTGATTGGGTGATTACATGACGTTCGTTCAACAATTTAGGAATGACGATGAAATCTAAGTCCTCGACGCGTCGCGGAAAGCCGCAATCTGAGCACATACCGAAAAACGTTGACATTGTTCACACTTTTTTCGAAATGGGAATTGTTTCGTTCGATTTGCGAGTCGGCGAACTGATGACCGCAGAAGTTGTGACCGTTGGTCAAAGTCTCGTGGTAGTCAATGCGGGACTTGGCTCCCAATCCAATATCGCGCTTGAAGAATTCAAGAACGACAAAGGCGAACTAGAAGTTAAAGTTGGCGACTTTGTCACCGTTGCAATCGAAGCCATCGAAGACGGCCACGGTGCAACCAAGCTCTCGCGCGAACGCGCCAAGAAACTTTCCGCCTGGCACGATCTGGATGTCGCACTCGACAAGGGTGAAATCATCACCGGTATGGTTTCGGGCAAAGTGAAGGGCGGCCTGACCGTGATGGTCAATGGTATCCGTGCTTTCCTGCCTGGTTCGCTGGTCGATGTACGTCCAGTCAAAGACACCTCGATGTTCGAAGGCAAGGAACTCGAATTCAAAGTGATCAAGCTTGATCGCAAGCGCAACAACGTGGTCGTTTCACGTCGCGCTGTGATGGAAGCCTCCGCTGATGCCGACCGCGCTGCGCTGATAGCAAATCTTAAGGAAGGCGCTACTGTTAAAGGTGTGATCAGGGACATCACCGACTACGGCGCGTTCGTGGACTTAGGTGGTATTGATGGTCTGTTGCACATCACCGATCTTGCATGGCGTCGTGTCAAGCATCCGTCGGAAGTGTTGAATGTTGGCGATGAAGTGGAAGCCAAGATCCTCAAGTTCGATCAGGAAAGAAACTGCGTCTCATTGGGCATGAAGCAGTTGGGCGATGACCCATGGACGGGTCTGTCACGCCGCTACCCGCAAAGCACGCGTCTGTTCGGCAAAGTCACCAACCTGACCGACTACGGCGCGTTCATTGAGATCGAAGCCGGTATCGAAGGTCTGGTGCACGTCTCCGAAATGGATTGGACCAACAAAAACGTACACCCTGCCAAAGTGGTTTCGCTGGGCGATGAAGTTGAAGTGATGATCCTTGAGATTGACGAAGACCGTCGTCGTATTTCGCTCGGCATCAAACAGTGCCAAGCCAATCCGTGGGACGAATTTGCGGCCAACTACAAGAAGGGCGACAAAGTCTCCGGCGCAATCAAGTCGATCACTGACTTCGGCGTGTTTATTGGCTTGCCAGGCGGTATTGACGGCCTGATTCACCTCTCCGATTTGTCGTGGAATCTCCCCGGCGAGACGGCAGTGCGCGACTTC
>JAYURJ010000035.1:0-6125 GCA_043756275.1 Betaproteobacteria bacterium
CGGCGACGTTGTCAAAGCCAACGGTGGCAAGGTGCTCGGCGCGGTTCGGCATCCGTTGAATGCGACCGATTTCTCTTCGTTCCTGTTGCAGGCGCAAGCTTCCAAAGCCAAGGTCGTCGGTATGGCCAATGCCGGTGGCGACACCGTGAACAGCATCAAGGCGGCGGCGGAATTCGGCATCACCAAGAACCAGAATCTGGCCGCGTTGCTGATGCTGGTGACCGACGTACATGCACTTGGCTTGAATACCGCGCAGGGTTTGTACCTGACGGAAGCCTGGTACTGGGACATGAATGACGAGAACCGCGCCTTTGCGAAGCGCTTCGAAGCGCGCAACAATGGCAAGAAGCCCAACATGAATCAGGTCGGCGTGTATTCGTCCGTGGCACATTATCTGAAGGCGGTGCAAGCGGCGGGATCCGATGACACCGCAGCGGTGATGAAGAAAATGCAGGACACACCGATCAACGACGTGTTTGCTAAAAATGGTGTGCTGCGCCCCGATGGTCGTATGGTTCACGACATGTATTTGTTCCTCGTGAAGAAGCCTTCGGAATCGAAGGGCCCATGGGATTACTACTCGCTCAAGGGCACGATCAAAGGCGAAGAAGCGTTCCAGTCGCTGGCCAATTCGAAGTGCCCACAGTTCATGAAGAAGGGCTAAGCGGTAGCGCTTAACGCGACAGCTTTCAATCCCCTTTCCTCATCTTTTAAATGCGGCGAGGGGGATTGGCGGCAGTTGCGAAATCACGCCATCAAACCGTATGACAGAAATTTTCGGCATCCCCATTCAGGCCTTCATGGGTCAGCTCACGATCGGGCTGGTCAACGGCTGCTTTTACGCGCTGTTGTCGTTGGGGCTTGCGGTCATATTCGGCATGTTGAATGTCGTCAACTTTGCCCACGGTGCACTTTATATGGTGGGTGCATTTTTCTCGTGGATGCTGCTCAACTATTTCGGCATCAGTTACTGGTTTGCGCTGATATTGGCACCGATCGGCGTCGCGATCATCGGTGTGGTCATCGAAAAAACCATGCTTCGCTGGCTATATCAGCTGGATCATCTTTACGGCTTGCTGCTGACCTTCGGTTTGGCACTCATCCTTGAAGGCATCTTCCGGCACAATTATGGCTCGTCCGGCCAGCCTTATGATTTACCGGATATTTTTAGAGGCGCTTTTGATCTGGGGTTCATGTTCCTACCCAAGTATCGTGCCTGGGTGGTGGTGCTCTCCGTCATCGTCTGCTTTGCCACGTGGTATGTCATTGAGAAAACCAAACTAGGCGGCTATCTGCGTGCTGGCACCGAGAACCCGAAGCTGGTGCAATCGTTCGGCATCAATGTGCCGTTAATGGTGACCTTGACCTATGCATTCGGTGTCGGCCTCGCGGGTCTCGCTGGTGTGATGGCCGCACCCGTATACCTTGTCAACCCTACAATGGGATCGGGCATCATCATTGTCGTATTTGCGGTGGTGGTGATTGGCGGGATGGGATCGATTCTGGGTTCAATCCTCACCGGTCTTGCGCTGGGCCTGATCGAGGGCCTCACGAAAGTCTTTTATCCGGAAGCGTCTTCGACGGTGGTCTTCATCATCATGGCCATCGTGTTACTCATTCGTCCTGCAGGACTATTCGGGCGTGAGAAGTGATGAAAAATAAAACCGCAATTTTTTATCTGTTCCTGTTTGTCGCGGCCTGTATCGCCCCCTTCATCGGCTATCCGCTGTTCCTGATGAAGTGTCTGTGCTTCGCGCTTTTCGCCTGCGCGTTCAATTTGCTGGTCGGCTTTACGGGATTACTTTCTTTCGGCCACGCGATGTTTTTTGGCTTTGCTGCATACACCTGCGGCCACGCAGCGAAGGTATGGGGGTTGACACCAGAGCTGGCGATCCTGTTCGGCACAGCCTCTGCCGCCGTGATGGGGTTGATCGTCGGCTGGTTGGCGGTACGTCGGCAGGGCATTTACTTCGCGATGGTCACGCTCGCGTTGTCACAAATGATTTATTTCCTGTGCGTGCAAGCACCCTTCACCTTTGCAGAGGATGGCATTCAAAGTATCCCCCGTGGCAACTTCCTTGGGTTGATCGATCTCAAGAACGATACCGTGATGTACTACTTCGTGCTGGCGATTTTTGTCGCCGCGTTCTGGTTGATCAATCGCATTATCCATTCCCCATTTGGTCAGGTGCTGAAATCGATTCGCGAAAACGAGCCGCGCGCACTGTCGCTGGGGTATGACGTCGATAAATACAAGCTGGTGGCGTTTGTGCTGTCAGCCTCGTTGGCTGGATTAGCGGGCGCGACCAAATCGCTTTCACTGGGCCTGGCGACACTGACTGATGTGAGCTGGCAGATGTCGGGCGAAGTCGTATTGATGACTCTACTCGGTGGCATGGGTACGATCCTCGGGCCGGTGGTTGGGGCCACTACCATCATTGCGATTCAGAATTACCTGTCCGGCTTTGGCTCCTGGGTGACCATCATCATGGGTGTCACCTTCGTAGTCTGCGTGCTGCTTTTCCGCCGCGGTATCGTTGGCGAGATCGAACATCGTCTGGGCAAGACACCGTCCAAGTAGCACCGCCTTCGCGGCATTCAAAAATCTCCTCCACACACACAAAATCCAAGCGTTTTGTGCTGCATGTTGACGCTTCTCGTCTATAATTCAAACGGTCGTTTTAATTTCTCTTTCTCTATTTCGAGCGCGTATGAAAATCCTCGTCCCCGTAAAACGTGTGGTTGATTACAACGTCAAGGTTCGCGTCAAGGCGGATCAAAGCGGTGTGGAATTGGCCAATATCAAGATGTCTATGAATCCCTTCGACGAAATTTCCATCGAAGAAGCGATCAAGCTCCGGGAAGCTGGCGTTGCCACCGAAATCATTGCCGTTTCCATCGGTGTGACGCAGTGTCAGGAAACGTTACGCACCGCGCTCGCCATGGGGGCTGATCGCGCCATATTGGTTGAAACGACCGCCGAAGTGCAACCGTTGGCAGTGGCCAAATTGCTCAAGGCGATCTGCGAAAAAGAGTCACCGCAGCTTGTGATTCTCGGCAAGCAAGCCATTGATGACGACTCAAACCAAACCGGGCAAATGCTGGCCGCGTTGCTGGGCTGGCCGCAGGCAACGTTTGCCTCCAAGGTCATCGTGAACGCAGGCATGGCGGAAGTCATGCGCGAAATTGATGGCGGCATGGAAACCATCGAGATCAAGTTGCCCGCCATTATCACCACCGATCTGCGATTGAATACGCCGCGCTACGCGACGTTGCCCAACATCATGAAGGCGAAGAAAAAGCCGCTCGATGTGATGACCCCGGAAGCGCTCGGCGTAGACATCACGCCGCGCTTGAAAACATTGAAAGTGGTTGAGCCGCCCAAACGTAAAGGCGGGGTGATCGTGGCCGATGTGGCCGCACTCGTCGACAAGCTCAAGAACGAAGCGAAGGTGATTTGAATATGGCCATTCTCGTCCTCGCAGAACACGATAACCAGCACTTGAAACCCGGTGTCACCAATGCCGTTGCCGCTGCGCAAAAAATCGGCGGCGACATTCATCTACTGGTGGCAGGCAGCGCCTGTAGCGGTGCTGCGAGTGCCGCAGCGCAAGTAGCGGGTGTCAGCAAGGTATTGGTGGCCGATGCCGCCCAGTACGCCAATGGGTTGCCAGAGAATCTGGCGCCATTGCTGACTGGCATTGCCAAAAATTATTCACACCTGCTTGCGTCGGCGTCGGCGTATGGCAAGAACGTCATGCCACGCGTGGCGGCATTGCTGGACGTTGCGCAAATTTCGGAAATCATCAGCGTTGAATCTCCTGACACCTTCGTCCGGCCCATCTACGCTGGAAACGCGTTCGCGACCGTCCAATCGTCAGATGCGATCAAGGTCATCACGGTTCGTGCGACCGGATTTGATGCCGTCGCTGCAACCGGTGGCACGGCGACGATTGAAAATATTTCGGCCGGTGCCGATGCAGGCCAATCTAAAGTACTCAAGCAGGAACTCACCAAGTCTGATCGCCCCGAACTGGTCGCGGCCAAGCGTATCGTTTCCGGTGGGCGTGGCATGGGCGATGGCGATAAATATCGCCAGATTCTGGAGCCGCTCGCTGACAAACTCGGTGCTGCGCTCGGTGCTTCCCGCGCCGCCGTGGATGCAGGCTTTGTGCCCAACGACTATCAGGTCGGCCAGACCGGCAAGATCGTAGCGCCTGAGCTATATATCGCCGTTGGTATTTCAGGCGCGATTCAGCATCTGGCGGGCATGAAAGACAGCAAAGTAATTGTGGCGATCAACAAAGATCCTGAGGCACCAATTTTTCAGGTCGCCGATTACGGTTTGGTGGGTGACCTATTCACATTGGTCCCGCAGCTGACCGCCGCCCTTTGACATCAGGAGAACAGCATGTCCGAATACAACGCACCGCTTAAAGACATCAACTTCCTGCTGCAACACGTCATCGGTCTGGATGAAATTGCCAAGCTGCCCGGCTGCGAAGAAGTTACGCCGGATCTGGTCAGCGCCATATTCGATGAAGCCGGAAAATTTTCCAAGGAAGTGCTGGCGCCGATCAATCGCAGCGGCGACATGGAAGGTGCATCGATTGCCAACAATGTCGTCACCACACCAAAAGGTTTTAAGGAGGCCTATTGGAAATACGTCGAAGGCGGCTGGAGCCAGCTCGAAGCGCCGCTGGCGTTCGGCGGGCAGGGATTGCCGCATATCGTTGCCACACCGGTGTCCGAAATGCTGGGCAGCTCCAACATGGCATTCAAACTTTGCCCATTGTTGACGCTAGGCGCCATTGCAGCACTCGACGAACACGCGTCCGCTGAGGTCAAAGCCAAATTCATCCCCAACATGGCCGCAGGCAAATGGACCGGCACCATGAATCTCACCGAGCCGCAGGCGGGCTCCGATTTGGCGCTGCTGCGTTCCAAGGCTGTCCCGCAGGCCGACGGCAGTTACAAGATTTCCGGGCAGAAAATTTTCATCACCTACGGCGAGCACGATTACACCGAAAACATTATTCACCTGGTGCTTGCCCGCATCGAAGGCGCACCGGACGGTGTGAAAGGTATCTCATTGTTCGTGGTGCCGAAATTCATGATCAATGACGACGGCTCACTCGGCGCGCGTAACGACGTGAAGTGTGTGTCCATCGAGCACAAGATGGGCATTCACGGTAGCCCCACCTGCGTGATGGTCTATGGTGATGCTGGTGGTGCAACGGGATACGTGGTCGGCGAGCCCAATCGCGGTATCGAATACATGTTCGTGATGATGAATGCGGCCAGACTCGGCGTGGGCCTGGAAGGCGTATCGATTTCCGAGCGCGCCTATCAGCACGCGCTGGTGTGGGCGCGGGAACGCGTGCAGGGCAGGCCGGTCACGGCGGTGCCCGCATCCCTAGGGCCATCACCAAAATCAGTGCCCATCATCTATCACCCTGACGTGAAGCGCATGTTGCTCACGATGCGCGCGTATGCCGAGGCCACAAGGGCGTTGACGTATTACACCTCGGCGTGCCTCGATATCGCCGAGCGTTCAACCGATGAGAAATTGAAGCGCCTGAATCAGGCGCTGGTCGAACTGCTCATTCCCATCGTCAAAGGCTGGAGCACCGAGATCGGCATCGAAGTCACTTCACTCGGCATTCAGGTGCACGGCGGTATGGGCTTTATCGAAGAGACGGGTGCGGCACAGTATTACCGCGATGCACGCATCTCGTCGATTTACGAAGGTACCACCGGTATTCAGGCCAACGATCTGGTCGGCCGCAAGGTCGGGCGCGAAGGTGGCCAGACCGCATTGGCGCTGATTGCCGAAATGGAAAAATTACCTGCGATGTTGCTGGCGATGAATGACGTGAATTTGAAATCGATTGCCACGCAGTTGTCAGCCAGTATCGCCAGCGCCAAGCGCGCAACCGAATGGATCGCCACGATGTTTCCGAATAATCCTGCGGCGGTATTCGCAGGCGCGGTGCATTACCTGAAGCTCATGGGGACGGTTACCGGCGGCTGGATGATGGCACGTGCAGCACTCGCCGCAGCAATGCAAATCAAAGCCGGTCAGGGCGATGGCGATTACCTCAAAGCCAAAATCATGACGACGC
>JAYURJ010000036.1:0-19054 GCA_043756275.1 Betaproteobacteria bacterium
CTGTCGGCAGCCGATCCAGAATATGGCTGCGCCCTCAAGCGTCCAGAAGGCAAATGTGGGATAGCCCTGAAATGCGAAGTACGGCGCGACAGTGCCAAACACCACCGCCAACGCCAAATGCGCTTCGGCCAGCACACGCATTTTTTCGCGCTTCCACAACAGCCATGCGATTGCTGCGTAAATCACCGCTGCAGCCAATGCACTCCACGCCAACGCGCTGTCGCCCATGCCGCGCGTCAATGCCGCTTGCAACATCGCAGCCAACAGCGGCATTCCGAACACCAGCGTGCCATCCACCACGCCTTTCAATTGCGGGGGCTGGCGTTGCGCAAACAGGATCGGGATCGCCAAATACAGCAGGAAAAACAAGATCAGGAATGGCTCTACGGTTGCAAAATGTTTGGGCTGATAAGTTGCGTAACCCCAAATCAGCGCAATGGCAAACGTGAATAGAAAGCCGATGAAATTGAGCTCGCGCCACGTCTTGAACCAGCTCGCACCGAGTATCAACAGATTCAGTAACAGGTAATACGAAAACAACAGCACGTGATTGCCGCTGCCGGTTGAAGCGAGAATCGGGGCCATAAACGCGCCGAGCAAACCGAGTGCTGCAAACGCGCGCGCATCGAGCCTCACCGCGAGCGCGATGGTGGCAACACCAAGTATCGCGAACAGCGCAAAGCCAACGCCAGCGTTGATGAGCGCGAATGTCTTGAGTGCAAAAAAGACATCAAGGTACATCAAGCCCATCGCGCCGCCGAATAAAATCAACGCGTAGTTGCGCTTGGCGTGAAGGACTTTAAGACCAATAAAAAGTATCACGGCACTGGCCACCGCCACACCCAGCAAGCGAATTTCAGGCGGAAACACGCCGCGATCGTAGGCGAACTTGAGCAAAAATCCCACGCCGAAAAAAAGCACCACCACACCGAGTTTGGCGACAATATTTGTTTCGAACATGCGTTCGATAAAACCGGGAGCGCTGGGGGCGGGAGGCTCAAATGTCACCGGCTCAGGCAATGGTGTTTGCGCCGCAGGCTTAATGTCCTCTGCCACTACAACGACGGGTTGCACGATGGCCGTCGCAGGCGATGCCATTTCCGCCATCTGCGATGCAGACAAACCTGATTTCTCTTCCAGCCGGTTCAACCGCCAATGAATATCCTCAACCGCCTTTTGCACGTGGGCGAGACGTTGCTCGAGATGATCCAAACTGTCATCGCTCTTTGCCCGCTTGGCTGCGGAGGAATTGCGCGCCAGCAACAATCCAATCAGCCCGCCAATGATCGCGCCCCACACCGCGCCATCGAACCCGTGCAGCCCGCCACCGAGAATTGCACCAACGATTAACCCGATGAACCACATATGCGTTGCCTCTTTTCGCAAACAGATTGCTGCGTATCGATGGAAATTTCTCTAACATTTGACGCTGTATAGATAAAGGCAACTTCTAATTACCTCCGTTCGTGCTGAGCCTGTCGAAGCACACCTGCGAATACCCCATTTATTCAACGTTGCCCGATCAACCCTTCGACGGGCTCAGAGCCTGCCCCAGCATGCTTGAAGCCGGGGGCAAACGGGAATGAGGTTTCGAGAAGTTCCTAAATACAAACACTAGCACCGGCGCGGCTAGTGGCATATTTATGTCCTGAAACCCGCACCAGTGCTAGTATTTTATTATTTCCAATCCCCGCGTATCTCTGCGACCTTTGCCTGCAAGCCTTCCGGCGTGACCGTCGCAGGCAGCCATGATTTATCGACGACCAGCGCGATCCGCGAAAAAAATCCGCGCGGATAACGCATGGCGTCGCCGCCCCAGCGCGAAAAGAAACTGCCCCACAATCCACGCAGAGCCATTGGAATCACCGGCACCGGCGTACGATCGATAATGCGCGTGATACCTTTTTTGAACGGGTAAAGGTCACCGTTATCGGTGATGCGGCCTTCGGGAAAAATACACACTACTTCGCCATCCTTGAGATACGCGTCGATGCGCTCGTAGGCTCTCTCAAGCATGACGGCATCCTCCTTGGCGCTGGCAATCGGGATCGTGCCTGCGGTGCGAAACACAAAATTCAACACCGGAATTTTGAAGATGCGGTGATCCATCACAAACCGCACCGGGCGCTGAATGCAGCCCCCAATTACCAGCGCATCCACAAAGCTCACGTGATTACACACCAGCACACACGGTCCCTCGTCGGGAATATTGTCCAGCCCTTCTTTATCAACACGGTAGAAGGTATGGATCAGCATCCAGATAATGAAACGCATCAGGAACTCGGGAACCAGCTTGAAGATGAACAGCGCCACCGCTGCGTTCATGATGCCGACGACCAGATAGAGCTGCGGTAACGTCAACCCGGATTGCAACAATGCTGCGGCCATCAATGAAGCCGCCACCATGAAAAGGGCGTTGAGGATATTGTTGGCTGCAATAATGCGCGCACGAAATTCTTTTTTGGTACGCGCCTGCATCATGGCGTACAGCGGCACGCTGTAGAAGCCCGAAAACATCGCGAGCAGGAATAGGTCGGCGAGGATGCGCCAGTTGTTTCCAATCTCGATAAATTCTGCCGCGCCGATCAATTTGCCGACTGTCATGCCACCCGCTGCAAAGTAAAGATCGACGGAAAACAACGTCATGCCAATTGCGCCGAAGGGCACCAAACCGATCTCCACACGATGACCCGACATTTTTTCGCACAACACCGAACCGATACCGATACCCACCGAGAACGTCGCCAGCAACAACGTGACGACCTGCTCGTTGCCGGACAACACTTCTTTCGCAAAGCCGGTGAATGAGGTGAGAAATATCGAACCAAAAAACCACAGCCAGGAAATGCCGATCATCGACAAAAACACCACGCGATTCTTGTTCGCGATTTTTAGATTAGCCCACGTCTCCGTGACCGGATTCCAGTTGATTTTGAGTTCAGGCGCGGGCGCTGGTGAGTCCGGAATGAAGCCAGCCGCAATGCGCCCCGCGACCGCAATCAAAATTGACCCCACGGCAACATAAGTCGGCCCCATGCCGGGAATTGCGACCAGAGCGCCTCCCAGCATCGTGCCCAGCAAAATAGCGACGAAGGTGCCCATCTCGACCAGGCCGTTGCCGCCGGTCAGTTCTGTTTCGCGCAGATGCTGCGGCAAGTAAGCGAATTTTGCCGGGCCAAACAACGTGGAGTGGCACCCCATCAAAAACACGCCAACATACAACGCCGCCGGCAACTGCCACACGAAGCCCGCGCCGATCACCAGCATAAAACTGATTTCCAGATTCTTCACCAGCCGCGCAATGGCCGCTTTGTCATATTTATCCGCGAGTTGCCCGGATGTTGCCGAGAACAATACGAACGGCAAAATAAACAACCCGCCAATGACCGGCCCCGCCAGCTTCGCGTCCAGCCCGCCCCACTCGGCCGCATGGAATGTGGCCAGCACGGTGAAAGCAAATTTGAAAATATTATCGTTACCCGCGCCCAGAAATTGCGTCCAGAAAAAAGGCGCAAAGCGCCGCTCGGTGAGAAGGTTGAACTGGTTAGTAGATTTTGTGGTCATGGGATCGTCGCCTTTGCGTTTTTTTTATTGCGCTGCACGGCGAAATACACGCGCCGTTTCAAATACATCACGACCGAATTTCAGGCGGTCTATTTGCAGATGCCGCTTCAGAAGAAAATCAAACAGTAAGGGATTTCCCTGGCGCACCAGCTTCAGGTGTTCACCGACTTCTGCCTTTAGCCAATTTTTCTCCACGAACGCATCGACCGAAAATAGCGGGAACACGCCCGGCAGAGGATAGTCGGAGCCATTCAACAAGCGTCCCGCCCATTCGGCATGCTTCAAAATGGGTTCAAGGTATGAGAAGCGATTCGTTTGTGGCAGCGCAGAAATATCACCGAACAGCCGCCCCTCGAATGCGCGCGTTGCCATCAAACGCTCGAACAACCGGAAGCACTCCACCTCAGCGCCGTTGGCACCTTTATCCAGATCAATATCTTGTCCCATGCTCGCGCAATGCGCGACGACGACGCGCACCCCACGTTCGAGCGGACGCCGCAGTTTCAACACATTGCCAAACGTGGGCTGGTGCGCGCCCTGCACCGCTTTTTCTTCGCCGCCATGGGTGATCAGCGGCAAATCATGCTTGACCATCGCGTCATAAAACTTGTTGCATAGCGGTGAAGCGGGATCGATGCCCATCGCAGGTGGTAACCATTTCACTGCTAGCGCGCCCTGTTTGACAACGTTAGCGACAGCTTCTACGGCGTCCTCGCGATAGGGGTGAACCGAAGCCACCCACGCAAGTCGTGAAGGATGCTTGGCAGATGTGTCACCTGCGTATGAATTTGGGAGATAAAAAGCTGATTGCTCTGCCTGCGGCTTGCCTGCTTCGCTATGGGTACGATCAAACGCCATCACCATCGCCCGGTAGCCGGCAGGAAAATCGTCCAACAGTGCGCGCAGTCTTGCAATGTAGTCGCGATCCACATTTTTAAGTGCCGGGTCAACGCAGGCCGCATTGAGATAAAACCGATATTGCGCGTACAGCCGAAGCTGCCAGATGGATTGCATCTTCGGCGTGACCCACGCGCCACCACCAGACTCCCCCAACCCCAGCAGGTGCGCATGGCAATCCCATACATCGTCTGCCTTCAGGCCGTCAAAACCACCCAGTGTAAGTTCATGATTGCGCAAGTCACCGCTCAATTTTCCACATGGATTAAAAACACTGGCACCTGCGTCCAGACGCAACGCTGAGGCAGGTAAAGCCACAAACGCACTTGCCATCGTTGCTGCGCGCAGAAAAGCTCTTTTATTCATACGCTTCCCTCTTGACGGCGTCGGTACTAAGTTCATTGTGGACATCGCGAAATAGCAGAATATCCCACAGCACGGTCGGCAATATAGCAATCATGGCACCTCCAATCTCATAACCAAATATTTCGACATATACGGGTAAATTTTTTTACTGCGACTTCAAATAATCCATTACCGCCAACAACGATTCCTTCACCTGCTTCTTGTTCAGCCAGAAGTAAACTTCCTTGCCAATTTTTTCGCTGTCGAGCACGCCGGATTCCCGCAGGATCTTCAGATGATGCGAGACTGCTGATCGCGAGAGCGTGGAAACATCCACAATCTGCCCGACATTCAGCCGTTCGCCTGGCTCGAAGGTAAGCAGAATACGCTGGCGGTGCTCATCGCCCAGGGCCGTGAACACGACTGAAACGTTTTGCCAGGCGGCGGGGATGGCTTTGGTGTAATTTTTATTCATAACTATATTCTTGGTTATATGGTTATGTTTGTCAAGCCCTGTTTCACATCGCAAGGAATTGCCTTCCCGCAGCACGCTTCAGGCAGCAATGGCATCACCGTCGCGTGCTAAACTCGCTCCATCAAAAGTGTGCCAAAAAAGCACTGAAAAGCCAAAAACTGAGTCTGGAGCTCGCATGCAAACGCATGATGACCTCAAAGCGGCCGCGCTGGAATATCACCGCTACCCAAGCCCCGGCAAAATAGAAATTGCCGCCACCAAGCCGCTTGCGACACAGCGCGATTTAGCGCTTGCCTACACGCCCGGTGTGGCCAAGGTGTGCGAGGCGATAGTGGAAGATCCGGCCGAGGCTCGCAACTTGACTGCGCGCGGCAATCTGGTTGGGGTGATTACGAACGGCACGGCGGTGCTTGGTCTTGGTGCCATCGGCCCGCTGGCAGCGAAGCCAGTGATGGAAGGCAAAGCGGTGCTGTTCAAAAAATTCGCCGGGATTGATGTGTTTGACATCGAAGTAAATGAGCGCGATCCAGACAAGCTCGTTGACATCATTGCCTCGCTCGAGCCGACTTTCGGCGGCATCAACCTTGAAGACATCAAGGCACCTGAATGCTTTTACGTCGAAAAGAAGCTGCGCGAGCGGATGAAAATTCCAGTGTTTCACGACGATCAGCACGGCACTGCCATTATTGTCGGGGCGGCGATCGTCAACGGGCTCAAGGTGGTCGGCAAGGATATTGGTCAGGTCAAACTGGTCGCGTCCGGTGCCGGCGCAGCGGCATTGGCGTGCCTCGACATGTTGGTTGCACTGGGCATGAAAATGTCGCACATCTGGGTGACTGATATTGCCGGTGTTGTGTATCGGGGCCGCAAAGACGAGATGGATCCGAACAAGGATCGCTATGCGAAAGACACGCCTGCGCGCACGTTGGGCGAGGTGATTGATGGCGCTGATGTGTTCCTTGGTCTGTCGGCAGGTGGTGTACTAAAACCGGAGATGGTGAAGCGGATGGGGCCCAAGCCGCTGATTCTGGCGCTCGCCAATCCGACCCCTGAAATTCTGCCTGAAGAAATCCGTGCGGTACGGGACGACGCCGTAATTGCGACCGGACGTTCTGATTATCCGAATCAGGTGAACAATGTTCTCTGCTTTCCGTTTATCTTTCGTGGCGCACTGGATGTCGGCGCCACCACCATCAATGAATCGATGAAGTTGGCCGCCGTACACGCGATTGCCGAGCTGGCCGAGGCCGAGCAATCGGACATTGTGGCGATGGCGTATGGCGAAACTGCCGCCAGCTTTGGCAAGGATTACCTCATTCCAAAACCGTTCGACCCACGTCTGATCGCGAAAGTAGCCCCCGCCGTGGCCCGCGCGGCGATGGAAAGTGGCGTAGCGACCAGCCCGATCACCGATTGGGCTGCGTACATGCAACGACTGGATCAGTTTGTGTACCAGTCCGGTTTGATCATGAAGCACGTATTTGCCAAGGCCAAGCAAAGCCCGAAGCGAATCGTCTACGCTGAAGGCGAAGAAGAGCGCGTCCTGCGTGCGGTGCAGATCGTGGTTGACGAAAAACTGGCGCGACCAATTCTGGTGGGGCGTCCCCTGGTACTTGCCAAACGTATCGAAAAATTTGGGCTGCGCCTCGATTTGGAGAAAGACGTCGATGTCGTCAATCCGGAATGGGACGAGCGTTACCGCGATTACTGGCAGGAATATTACAAGCTCACTGCGCGGCGCGGTGTTTCTGAGACTTACGCCAAGATAGAAATGCGTCGCCGCCTCACGCTGATCGGCGCGATGATGATGCACAAAGGCGAGGCCGATGGCATGGTCTGCGGCACCTTCGGCACACATGATCTTCATCTGCATTACGTTGATCAGGTGATTGGCCGTCGCAAAGGAATCAATAATTACTACGCCATGAACGTGCTGATGTTGCCGACGCGTACCATTTTCATTTGCGATACCTATGTCAATCACGATCCCACACCGGAGCAAATTGCCGAAATGACATTGCTGGCGGCTGAAGAAATACGGCGTTTCGGCGTGGTACCGAAAGCGGCGTTACTTTCGCATTCAAGCTTCGGTACTTCCGAGGCACCATCGGCTGTAAAAATGCGCATCGCGCTGGGGTTGATCAACCAGCATGCGCCTGATCTGGATATCGAAGGCGAGATGCATGGCGACGCGGCACTCTCCGAAACCGTACGACGTGCCAGCTTCCCCGGCTCAAGGCTGAAGGGCGAGGCAAATTTGCTGATCATGCCGACACTGGACGCGGCCAATATCGCGTTCAATCTGCTCAAAACGGCCTCCGGTGGCGGCATTACCATCGGCCCGATTTTGCTCGGCAGCGCCATGCCGGTGCACATCGTCACGCCAACCGCGACCGTGAGGCGTATCGTTAATATGACTGCTCTTGCCGTTGTGGATGCACAGGCCCTGCGCCGCTAAAGACGCAGGAAATGGTATCTGACCGCTTCGATCACCTGTTTTTCTGCCCTCGCGATTTCGACGCGTCGCGCAAGTTCTACGTTGAAGTACTCGGCTGGCAGGTCATGAGCGAGTGGATCGACAACCACGGCAAGAAGGGCGTCATTGTCAGCGGTGGTGGCGTTCGTGCGGTGCTGGCTGAGGCCCACGACGAAGTCGACATCCACAATAGTCAGGCACCGCACTCATCCACCCTGCATCTGGATATCCACGATGCCGACGCGCGATTCGCGCAAATTCCCTACGGCGATCACATCGTGCAGCCACCGCAGGACAACCACTGGGGTACACGCTGGTTCGTCGTGCGTGACCCCGACGGCAATCTCATTGCTTTTAACGAAATGCGACAAAAATCTTGAACCCAGGAAGTTACACCCCTCCCAAACCGCTGCTGCCGGGCGGAACAATCGGTCTCTTTGCCCCATCTGGCGTTGTCAATTTACCGCGCCTGCACGCGGCGATTGATGCCCTCACCGCGCGCGGCTTTCGCGTCATCAACGCGCCAGACACCGACAAGCAATGGCGTTACTTCGCAGGCACCGACGAGGAGCGGCTCGCATCGTTCGAGTCGATGCTGGCCGACCCGTCGATTGATGCAATGATGATGGTACGGGGCGGCTATGGCTGGTCGCGGTTGTTGCACCGCATTGACTGGAACGCGGTTGCAGCCAGTCACAAAACCTTCGTCGGTTTCAGCGATTTCACAGCCTTCAATCTTGCCGCGTTGGCATTGTCGAATTTGATCACCTTCGCCGGTCCCGGTGCCGCGATTGATTTTGGTAGCGCAGAAGATTCACCAGAAACCAAGGCCGACCACGCTTTCATGGAAGCACACTGCTGGCCCGCGCTGGCCGGTGAGCCCGTCAGTGCCGGGCCATTCAATGACAGCTTTACTTATCGACCCCGCACCATTAGCGGTCCACTTTGGGGCAGTAATCTATCGTTGCTCACGCATCTGGTCGGCACGCCCTACTTGCCCAATATTGATGGCGGTATTTTGTATCTGGAAGAAATTGGCGAAGAGCCGTATGCCATCGAGCGCATGCTTCTGCAACTTTTCCACGCAGGCATTTTGCAAAAACAAAAGGCCCTGATTTTGGCGGATTTTTCTGATTGCCTGCCCGTGCCTGATCGTTTCCCTTACGCGATGGAGCACATCGTTGAAACCTTGCGTGAGCTGCTGCCGATTCCCGTGCTCACCGGCTTGCCATTTGGCCACGTCGCGAAAAAGCTCACCCTGCCCTTTGGTGCTACGGCCACGCTAAGCATTGCACCGGGCGCGTTTACGCTGAATTATTAGTGTCCAGACATGGGAATAACGATGCAAATAAAACGGATGGATTTTTTCGCATGGCAAGGCGCGAGGAGGCGACATAGCTCTGCCTATGGCAACGAGGAGCAACGCCGCCATGCGGAAAAAGACGCCGTTTTATGCATCGTTATTCCCATGTCGGGACACTAACATGTTCGCAACGACCCTGGCCACCGCGCTAGGCCTCGCGATGGATGCCGTCGCGGTCGCCATTGCCAGTGGGCTTTCAGTGAAGCAATTGCGATGGCAGGACGCGTTGAAGATGGCGGTATTTTTTGGCATCTTTCAGGCCGTGATGCCATTGGGCGGCTATTTGCTCGGCGCATTGTTCGCCAACGTACTCGCCGCCTTTGATCACTGGATTGCATTCGTGCTGCTCTGTGGCCTTGGCATCAAGATGATTCTTGAATCCAAAAATGCGGGCGAAGTGGCCGTTGCCTCGCCTTTCGCCACCAGCAAGCTTATGGTGCTTGCCATTGCCACCAGCCTCGATGCATTCGCCGTTGGCATCAGTTTTTCGTTACTGGAGATAAGTCTCGCGGAAACGGTGACGGTCATCGGTCTGGTCACGTTTCTGCTGTGCCTGCCCGCAGTCTGGTTCGGCGCGCGGCTGGGGAAATCGATGGCCAAGCGGGCGGAGATTTTCGGGGGTATCGTATTGATACTCATCGGCAGCAAAATTCTGATCGAACATTTAGTGGGTGGAATATGAACGAGCAAAAACTGAGAACCGAATATCGCGCCTGTAATCTCTGCGAAGCCATTTGCGGACTCGAATTCAAGATCGACGGCGAAAAAATCGTTTCCATACGCGGTGACGATGCCGATCCATTCAGTCGCGGCCATGTCTGTCCAAAAGCAGTTGCGCTTAAAGATATTCACGAAGACCCTGACCGCTTGCGCAGGCCGATGAAACGTACTGGCCGACTCACTGACCACACATGGCAGGAAATCAGTTGGGACGAGGCATTTGAATTCGCTGCCGAACGCATCGCTGCACTGATCACGCAGCACGGCAACAACGCGATGGCCTTTTACGCGGGCAATCCATCGGTGCACAACCTCGGTCACTTGCTGGGTGTTCAGCAATTCGCAAGGTTGCTAAAAACGCGCAGCGCGTTCAGCGCATCGTCGGTTGATCAATTGCCGCAGCAACTCACGTCGTTGCTGATGTTCGGCCATCAGTTCATGATCCCGATTCCCGACATCGACCGCACCGACTATTTTCTGATTTTAGGTGGTAATCCTATTGCTTCAAACGGCAGCATGATGACGGTGCCTGATGTGGCCAAACGCTTGAAAGCAATTCGGTCGCGCGGCGGAAAAGTGGTTGTCATCGATCCACGCCGCACCGAAACAGCAGAAATTGCGAGTGAACATCATTTCATTCGACCCAGCAGTGACGCTGCATTGCTGATGGCGATGCTGAACGTCATTCGTGCTGAAGGGCTGATGAAGCTGAACGCGGCGCTGCCGCTGAAAAATCTCGATCAGGCATTCGACGCGATCGCGCATGTGACGCCAGAAGTCGCGGCTGCAACAACCGGCATCGCGGCGAGCGAGATCAAACGCATCGCTCATGATTTTGCCAAGTCGCGCACCGCTATCGCGTATGGCCGCATCGGTGCCTGCATACAACCTTTTGGCACTGTCACGCAGTGGCTGTTGCAGTTGCTCAATATCGTCACCGGCAACCTCGACCGCGAAGGCGGCATCATGCCAACCAACCCGATCATTCCCATCACCGGCCCCGGCACACGTCCCGGTCATTACGCGCAGTGGAAATCACGCGTCAGTGGCTTGCCGGAATCCGGTGGCGAGTTACCAGTTGCCGCCCTCGCCGAAGAAATCCTCACTCCTGGCGAAGGCCAGATTCATGGTCTCATCACTACCTGTGGAAATCCGGTGCTGTCGACCCCGAATGGTCGGCAGCTTGATCGCGCTTTTGAGTCGCTTGATTTTATGATGTCTATTGACATCTTTATTAACGAAACCACGCGCCACGCTGACTTGATTCTACCGCCCACCTCGGCACTCAATCACGATCATTACGATCTCATTTTCAACGCCTTTGCCGTGCGTAACGTTACACGCTACAACGAAGCCTTCTGGGCGCGACCGGCAGATGAACGCTACGACTGGGAAATTTTTTCCGGTGTCGGCGCTAAATTGGCGGCAAAACTTAACCGCGAATTCACCGCCATGCCAGAGTTAAAACATATCATCGGCGGCATGCTGAAAAAGAGCGGCAATCGCGAAGGTACCACGCTCGAGTCATTGAAAGCTGTGCCACACGGCATAGACTTGGGTGCACTGAAACCTTCGTTGGCCTCGCGCATCGAAACGGCGGACAAACTGATCGACTGCGCTCCTGCACCGATGCTGGCCGACATGGCGCGATTCAATCGCGAATTGCAGAGCTCTGTACCAAAGACGTTGCGCCTCATTGGCCGCCGCCATGTGCGCAGCAATAATTCCTGGATGCACAACTACCATCGCCTCGTTAAAGGCAAGGCGCGCAATCAATTGCTGATGCATCCCGACGATCTCGCTTCGCGTGGATTGACGAGCGGACAGGTCATCGAGCTCACATCCCGCATTGGAAAGATCAACGTGCCGGTTGAGGCCACCACTGATGTGATGCCCGGCGTGGTTTGCCTGCCGCACGGCTGGGGGCATGATCGCGAAGGCGCACGCATGGGCGTCGCAAGCGCGCATGCGGGTGCCAGCTTTAACGACATCAGTGATGAGAAATTTCTGGATGCGGTTTCGGGCAACGCCGCCTTGAATGGAATAGCCGTGGAAGTACGGGCGGTGTCGTTGGGTTAGACGCGCAGCGTCGTAACCCAACAACGACCGCAATTGCCGAGGCCGAGTTGGGTTACGGCTACGCCTAACCAAACCTGCGTCCGCAGTGCCAAAACCACCTCAAGCCTCGGCAGGATCAGGATCATCAGTCTTGCTGCCGTTATCCCGCTGTTTGGCACCAGTTGCTGCCTGCGCAGGAACATTAGGCGTCGTTGAAATCACATCGCCGTTCTGCGCACGATGCATCAGTGCGCGATCAATCAATACCAGCGCGAGCATGGCTTCGGCAATCGGTGTGGCGCGAATGCCCACGCATGGGTCGTGTCGGCCGTGGGTGTTGATGACGACCGGGCTTCCTGTTTTGTCGATCGTATGACGGTCAAGGCGAATCGAGGATGTCGGTTTGATCGCAATCGATACCGTCACATCCTGCCCGGTCGAAATGCCGCCAAGCACACCACCCGCGTTGTTCGATAAAAAACCATCGGGTGACATCTCATCGGAATGTTCGGTGCCCTTTTGTTCAATCGAATGAAAGCCCGCACCGATTTCCACGCCCTTGACGGCATTGATGCCCATCATCGCGTGTGCGATCAACGCGTCGAGGCGGTCATAAATTGGATCCCCCCAGCCGACCGGCACTCCACTGGCCACCACGTTGATGCGCGCGCCACAGCTCTCGCCGGATTTGCGCAACCGATCCATATAGGTTTCGAGCGCGGCAATCATGCTGACGTTCGGCGCAAAGAAGGGATTTTGATGCACCGCATCCCAAGTTTCAAAAGCGATTTTATTTTCGCCCAGCTGCGATAGATAGCCGCGTATCAACACGCCAAATTTTTCATGCAGCCACTTTCTGGCCACGGCACCGGCCGCGACGGTCGGCGCCGTCAAACGCGCAGACGAGCGCCCGCCACCACGATGATCGCGAATGCCGTATTTCTGCAAATAGGTGTAGTCGGCGTGACCGGGGCGGAAACTCTCAGCAATATTGCTGTAATCCTTGCTGCGCTGATCTTCATTGCGGATCAGCAGCGCAATCGGCGCACCCGTGGTTTTGCCTTCAAATACGCCCGACAATAATTCAACGCGATCTTCTTCGCGCCGCTGCGTCACGTGCCGCGACGTGCCAGGTTTTCTGCGGTCAAGATCGGGCTGAATATCGTCGACCGACAAGGCCATTCCCGGCGGGCAACCATCGATCACGCAGCCGATGGCCGGGCCATGGGATTCGCCAAAATTGGTGACAGTGAAAAGTTTGCCTAAAGTACTTCCGGACATGGTCGTTGTGTGAAAATTTATTGCTTTGAGTGTAGCACGCAGCCCTACTCCTTTTGGCTCTGTCGAGTTATAGTAAAGCCGCTTCATCGAAGCACCTACGCAGCACCTGAAGTGCAATCTCTATCAACCTTCGTCAACACGGAGCAACGACCATGAGCAAAAGCAAGGATACGAAAAAATCGGTGAAAAAAGAGCCCGCCAAAACGCCAAAGGAAAAAAAGGAAGCCAAGAAAGTAAAGAAGGAAGAACGCAAGCGCCAGTAATCTGGCGGGTTTTATTTTGCGACGCTTATCATCGGCGCTGATTGCCGACGTTTAACGACCGGCGTTTAACCATTTAGCGCGTAGCGATCCGCATCGCTTGTTCACTTCCGTTGCGCGGCCTCATCGGGCGGAGATAAATGCGCAACGGAAGAAAATAATGATCACAGTTCACCACTTGAACAATTCGCGCTCGCAGCGCATTCTCTGGCTCATGGAAGAACTCGGGCTCGACTATGAAATCGAGCGCTACGAGCGGGACAAAACCACCATGCGCGCGCCCGCTGCGCTTCGTGCCATTCATCCGCTGGGCAAATCGCCGGTGGTCACCGACGGTGCGCTGACTGTCGCCGAATCTGGCGCGATTATCGAATATCTGGTGGAGCGGTATGGCAAGGGACGGCTGATACCCGCTGCCGGGACACCAGAAAAATTGCGCTACACCTACTGGCTGCATTTCGCTGAAGGCACTGCGATGTCGCCGCTGCTGATGAAGCTGGTGTTCAACCGTGTCGAAAGCGGGCCAATGCCTTTTTTTGTGCGGCCCATCGCTAAAAAAATATCAGCTACCGTAAAAGGTTCGTTTATCGAACCTGAAATCAAGCAGCAATTGAATTACATGGAAGTCGAAATCGCCAAAACCGGATGGTTCGCGGGCAATGAGTTCACCGCAGCCGATATCCAGATGAGCTTTCCGCTTGAGGCAGCCGCATCAAGAGGCGGATTGGATGCGAAACAACCAAAGCTGATGGATTTTCTCAAGCGTATTCACGCTCGGCCAGCGTATCGGCGCGCGTTGAAACGTGGTGGCAACTATGAATTGCTGAGCTAGACACTGTTTCTTAAAAATACAAAACTCTAGCGCTGGCGCGGCTTTCAAGCCGTTTATGACCGCCAATGCTCACCAATGCTTGTGTTTCAATATTTTATAAACAGAACTTCAGCCGCCCTCTAGGGCAGTAACGCCATCACCACCAACGCCATCGCCACAATCGCGGCCTGCCGGTCAGCATTGAAAAACGCTTTCGGCGACGCTTCTGCATCGATGATGCCAATGACTTTGCTGTCGGCTGCGTCAAAAATCGGCACGCAAATTTCCGACTGCACGGCGTCATCGCAAACGTAGAAGCTGCCACCTTCGGCTTGGAAGGCCGCAACATCGTCAATCAGTTTTGCCTGGCCTGACAAACCGACTGTGCTATTGGTGCTGCCTTTGGCAAATTCTGCGTTCAACGGAAATTCAGCACGGCTCGGGCGACCGCGATAGGCGAGTTTCACCAATACGGAATTACCCACTGGATTCAGCCGGCGCTGATAGATGCCGACCCAGTCCGCACCCGTGACCATCGTGGCGCGGGTGACCATGATGTTGAGCAACTTTAACTTGCGGGTATTTGCCTCAGATTCACCGCCGAGGATGCGCGACAGATCGTAGGTCACCGGGTCCATTTCATCGATCAACGAACACGAACCGTCTTCCGATATCAACGGCACTTCAAAGCGATAGAGCGCGTCGTTTGATACGTCCATCGGCGTGCCCAACTGCGCGATGAAATCGTGAATTGCTTTTTCGATCACCGGCACATGGTCGGCCAGTGCGTCCAGCCCAGCGGTAAACAAGTAGCTGCGAATTTTTTCCTGTGCGTTCATGCTGTGCCAGCGAGCTTCAATGCTTGCTCAAGATCAGCGATGAGGTCATCGGTATTTTCAATGCCAACCGATAAGCGCAGCAGATCGAACGGCACGGGTGTGCCTGCGCCCTCTACGCTGGCGCGATGTTCGATGAGGCTCTCCACCCCACCCAGCGAGGTGGCGCGCTTCCATAGCGCCACATTGGCGGCAGTCGCAATCGCCGCACCCTCACCTGCCTTGACGCGAATCGACAACATACCGCCAAAGCCGCCCTGCATTTGTTTTGCGGCCACTGCATGTCCGGCAAAGCTGACCAGCCCCGGATATAAGACCTCGACAATTTGAGCGTGCCCCTGAAAGTGTTCCGCGATGCGATACGCTGAATAACAGGCGGCGTTCACCCGCAGAAACAGGGTGCGCATGCCACGCAGCAGCAACCACGCCTCCATCGAGCCCATCGTGCCGCCGATTTGTGCGCGAACCATCTTTACACGCGCCCAGTATTCTGAGTTTTCACGTGTGATCAACGCACCAGCAATCAGGTCCGAATGCCCGTTGAGATATTTGGTGGCCGAATGCATGACGATGTCAGCGCCTAGCGTCAACGGGCGCGTGAGTACGGGCGAGGCGGCCGTTGAATCCACGGCCAGCAACGCGCCAGCCTTGTGAACGATCTCGGCTGTAGCAGCGATGTCAGTGATTGTCCAGAGCGGATTGGCCGGTGTTTCCACCCATACCAAACGCGTTTTACCGGGTTGCATCGCCCGTTGCAACTGCTCGTTATCATGCACGTCGATGAATTCGACCACCAAGCCCCAATGCGTCGCAAAATTCATTAGCCAATTGCGCAATGACCAATACATCACCTTCGGCGCGATGACGTGGTCGCCAGGTTTTAACGCTTGAAATACCGCTGTCGCAGCCGCCATGCCTGAGGCAAATAATGCGGCATCAGCCCCCTGCTCCAATGCGCAAAGCACCGCCTCGGCTTGGTCAAAGCTGGGGTTATGGTCACGCGCGTAGACGCGGCCGTTTCGGTACTGGTTGTCTTCGTCACGAATGTAGGTGGTGCTCATGTGGATAGGCGGCGACACTGCCTTGGTCGTCTCGTCTACCCAGCCCAGCGCTTGTGCGGCAATGGTTTCCGGTTTCATTTTTTCTGCGTCCATATCAATTTTTTGTCACAACGATCGGTGGCCGGTCGATGAACTTCACTTCCAATCCGCGAGCAGTCATCCAATCAGCCACTGCGAATCCGGTCGCGCGCGGCCATGGGCGCAATTCGTGCGGCTTGACACGCCGATAGTCGATCAATTCAGGACTTAACTTGATGTCGCCGATGGCGACGACGTGATAGCAAAGCATGATCTCGTTTTTGCGCTCGAAAATGTAGTTGCCGATCAGCGTCGTGGAGACCACATCGAGATTGAGCTCTTCCTTCACTTCACGCGCTACGCCAAGCTTCGGGTCTTCGTTTTTTTCCAGATAACCCGTCACCAGCGCAAACGCGCCCTCCGGCCATCCCGCGCCGCGCGCGAGGATGATTTCACCGTTATGTTCGACGAGTGCACCGACGGCGGGCGTGGGGTTTTGATACTGCACAAAACCACAGGCATCGTCCGGACAGGCGCGGCGCAGACGTGTCCCGCCATCATCGGCGATGTCGCGGTCAATCAGCTCTTTAGCGCAGCGGGGGCAGTGTTTATAGTTTTCAAACATGGTCTTGGTTATTTAAGCAATTACAACAACAGCAGATTTCTCACCCGAAGAACTGGGTTCGAAATGACAGTGATTGATTTAGGGTTATCGCACTGGTCAGAAAGTGCCTCTTTCGGCACGCTCTTAAAATGGTCAATGTCATTTCGAACCCGGCTTCATGGGTGAGAAATCTGCTTCTTCCTTGAATTATTTCCACCCCTCGCTCAAATCCTCCCAAACCGGGTTCATCGCCTCAATCAAAGAAATTTTCTTCTCCCGACGCCATTTCTTGATTTCCTTCTCACGCTCAAGTGCGACGCGCACGTCGTTGCTCGATTCGAAGAAAACCAGACGATCTATGCTGTACGACTTGGTAAATCCATCGGCCAGCTTATTTTTGTGTTCGTAAAGCCTGCGTTCCAAATTACTGGTCACCCCAACGTAAAGGCGGCGAGATTTGCTGGACAGCAGATAGACGTAGTAAGTTTTTTCCAAAAGCAGATTTCTCGCGTTGCTCGAAATGACAGTTAATTATTTACTGACAACTCTCTCAACTGTCATTTCGAACGCAGTGAGAAATCTGCTTCTCGCATTTGAAATACCGAACAACCCTACTTCGCCGCCACCCAATCCTTGACACTAGCCAATGCGCCCGGCAACGCCACCGCATTCGTGCCACCCGCCATTGCCATGTCCGGTTTGCCGCCACCTTTGCCACCGACCTGCTGCGCAACATGGTTTACCAACTCGCCAGCTTTGTATTTCGCAATCAAATCATTCGTCACGCCTGCCGCGAGGCTGACCTTATCGCCATCGACAACCGCAAGCACGATCACGGCTGATTTCAACTTATTCTTGAGTTGATCCATCGTCTCGCGCAGCGTTTTGGCATCGGTGCCTTCAAGTTTTGCGGCTAATATTTTGATCCCGTTCACATCAATCGCTTGATTGACAAGGTCATCCCCCTGCAATGCTGCAAGTTGAGACTTCAATTGCGAAAGCTGCTTTTCAAGCGAATTTTGATGCTGCCTGCTAGATTCAATTCTCTCTACCAGTTTGTCACGTGTGACGTGGAATACTCCCTCAACGAATCCAAGCTGCATTTCTAGCTCTTGCACCCACGCGAGGGCAACATTACCGGCAACGGCCTCAACGCGTCGCACACCAGCGGCTACACCACCTTCGGAAATGATTTTGAAGAGGCCGATGTCGCCTGTGCGCGTCACGTGGGTGCCACCGCAAAGTTCTTTCGACGAACCAATTTCAAGCACCCGGACTTCGTCACCATATTTTTCGCCAAACAGCATCATCGCGCCGGTTTTTTGAGCTGATTCCAGATCCATCACACGCGCTTGCGTCGCCGCGTTGTCAAGGATTTCAGCGTTCACAATACTCTCCACGCGGGCGATTTCAGCGGCGGTCATCGGCGCGTTGTGCGCGAAGTCAAAGCGCGTTTTGTCCGCATCAACCAGCGAACCTTTCTGCTGCACATGACTGCCCAATACATCGCGCAAGGCCTTGTGCATCAGGTGCGTGACGGAGTGATGGCGCATATTGCGGTTGCGCATATGCCGATCAACTTCCGCCGCTATCGTATCGCCAACGGTCAATTCGCCCGTGGTCAAGGTGCCGTAATGGCCGAAAACGTCGGATTGAATTTTTTGCGTGTCCTGCACCTTGAATAGCGTGAGGCAGGCACCACCCTTGGTCAATTCGCCCGTATCGCCTGTCTGCCCGCCCGACTCGGCGTAGAACGGCGTTTTATCAAGCACCACGATGCCGTCTTCACCAGCCGCAAGTCTTTTTACTGGTGCGCCGTCACGATACAACGCAACCACACGCGCCGATTCCGACAACGAGTCATAGCCCAGAAATTGCGTCTTGGCACCACTGTACTCAAGTGCTGCGCCCGCCTTGAATTTGGAACCCGCGCGTGAACGCTCCTGCTGCGCGGCCATCGCTTTGTCAAAGCCCGCCATATCGACTTCAAAGCCGCGCTCGCGACCGATGTCAGCGGTGAGATCGATTGGGAAACCGTAGGTATCTGACAACTTGAATGCGGTGTCGCCATCGAGCTTCTTGGCGTTGCCTTTGAGCGCCACGTCGAGAATATCCATGCCCTTTTCCAGCGTTTCACCGAAGCGCTCCTCCTCTTGCTTCAGGACTGCCTTCACGCGTTCTTTGGATTGCTCAATTTCCGGAAACGCATCGCCCATCACCTTGGCAAGATCGTCAACCAGCTTGTAGAAAAACGGTTGCTTCTGGCCAAGTTTGTAGCCGTGGGG
>JAYURJ010000037.1:0-6103 GCA_043756275.1 Betaproteobacteria bacterium
CAAAGCTGAGAAAACTGCAAAATTGGCTTGTGAACCTGAATGCGGTTGAACATTTGCATATGCTGCATCAAAGAGTTGTTTAGCCCGATCAATTGCCAATTCCTCAATTTGATCGATTAACTCACATCCTCCGTAGTAGCGTTTACCATAAACGCCGCCTTGACGCGGCCTATGCTGATGCGCTTGGTGTAACGGCCGCATTTAATCTCAATGCGCTGCGGCACATTAATCGCGTCATTGCGGCCGATTTTGAAGAAGCGCAGTGGCGTCACGTGGGCACGTACAACGAACAACGGGGACGCGTGGAAATGTATCTGGAGTCAGTCGTCGATCAAGACGTGCAGATTGACGGGAACGCGCGCAGTTTTGCAAAAGGTGAACGGATTCATTCGGAGAATTCGTACAAGTACACACAAGCTGAATTTGATTCGATGCTTCGCGAAGCGGGGTTCACCGACATCAGCGTGTGGACCGACAGTGCACAGGCGTTCTGGGTGTTTTACGCATGCTGATTCGCTGGAATTTTCCACGATCACTGCAGCCGCCCTTCGAAGAGATAGCGGCTTCCCGGCACCGTGGTGCGCACGGAATAGTCTGCACAAAGCTCTGCGAGCAGCGTCCACGGTCGATCAAAGCCATCGAAATTGGTGATGGTCATTTGATGCGTTCTGCGCAGATACCAATTGCCGATAAAGAACCACGCTGGAAACAGTTTGGTGCTGGTCGCGACTATGCGCGTCCCGGATTTAGCCTGTCGGAAAATATTTTCGAGCGACGTGCGCGAACGAATCAGATCGTGCGTGTAGCTGAACAAGATCACGTCCGGTGAACGATCAAGAATGACCGTTTCGCCACAGGCATGATGCAACGTGACATTGGCAAGCCGTTGTCCGGCCACCCGCGCACGCGCGAGTGCGAGCATATCGGGCGACGGCTCAAAGCCAATGACGTGACCAGTTCCGCCGACGCCAGTTGAGAGCATAGGTAAACACCATCCGGTTCCGCAGCCTGCGTCGAGTACGGTTTCACCCGGCTGAAGGCGCAGTGCGTCGATAGCGGTTTTGCGGATACCAGTGATGAATTTTGTTTCGTCGTCATACGTGGGTGCGAGCGCCGCGTAGAGGCGCGATGCCCTGGCTACCTGTTCACTCATCCTGCGTCACGTGCAAGTCGTAGACCTGAAAATTGCCAGCGCGCGTCGGGCGGAAAGAAGTTGCGGTAGGTCGGGCGAATGTGCAGTCGGGGTGTCGCACAAGAGCCGCCGCGCAGAACAAATTGATTGCACATGAATTTGCCGTTGTATTCACCAACCGCGCCTTCGATCACGCGGTAGCGTGGATAGGGCAGATAGGCACTTTGTGTCCACTCCCAGACATCGCCGAAAAGCTGCGCCGGATGCGGGCAATATTTTTCATCGCGCAACGCGAGCGGATGCAATGCGCGACTCTCCAGAAAATTACCTTCAATTTCAACTTGGCCAGCCGCATATTCCCACTCGGCTTCACGCGGCAATCGCGCGCCTTTCAGATCCGGTTGTGTAGAAGCCCACCGGGCGAAGGCGTCGGCCTCGAAGTAATTGACGTGACAAATTGGTGTGTGCGCATCAATGGGCACCATGCCGTGCAAGGTAAAGGTGTGCCACTGTCCATCGCGCTGTTCCCAATAGAGAGGGGCGGCAATATGATTGGCCTGCACCCAGTCCCAACCCATCGAGAGCCACAATTGCGGGCGCGTGTAGCCGTGGTCGGCGATGAAGGCGGCGAAGTCGCCATGCGTAACCGGATACGATGCGAGTTCAAATGGCACAAGAAAGATCTGGTGGCGCGGGCCTTCATTGTCGAAGGCAAAAGCAGGGGCCTCCGTGTCAATGTCGTGACCGATTGAAACCAGACCTCCGCGATAGTTCACCCAGCGCGGTTTGCGTCCCTGAATCGTGGTTAGCGGCCAGCGGTTCTGATAGGCGGGCCTCAACGGGTTTTTCGATAGCAGGTGTTTCAAGTCAGTCAGGATGAGTTCCTGATGCTGCTCTTCGTGGTTGCAACCGAGCCACATCAATGCCGCAAATGCTGGGTGGCCAGTCTCGATGGCAGGAAGCAAAGCTGCAATTCTGGCGGTGACGTTGCGACGGTAGCCAAGTACCTGGATCAGATTCGGACGCGAAATCAGCCCGCGCTCAGCGCGGGGATGTTTGTCGCCGACAGCGTTGTAGTAAGAGTTAAACAGCACCCGAAACGTTGGATCGTACGGCTTGAAAGCGGGCTCAACGTGTTCAAGGATAAACGTTTCAAAAAACCAGCTCGTGTGTGCGAGATGCCATTTTGTCGGGCTCGCATCGGGCATGGATTGGAGGCTGGTGTCTTCACTGGTGAGCGGTGCGGCGAGTGCTTCGGTCGTCGCACGAACCTGTTCAAAACGCGTGGAAAGTGCGCTGCGGCTGGCATGATCTGGTGATGCTGCGGTCGGGATGTGTGAGGTCACGATTTACTCCTGAGGCCTGAAGTCGATGCTGTTGTCGATAATGGCATCAACGCTGTGAGTCGAACGATCCGCAATCACCTTACCCAACGATTACTGCAAGAAAAAAACGTAAACTCAAAAACTGGCGCGCATTACAGGCCGTAAATGCTCTGAAAACCGCGCCAATGCTAGAGATGTTCTTTCAAACGCAATGCAATTACTTCACCATCACTTGCGGTTTGCCCGATGTCATTTCGCCGATCACGGTCGCGCTGTCAAACTCTTCAGCCTTAAAAATAGCCAGTACCGCGTCTACCGCTGCGGGGTCACAGGCGACCAGCAGGCCACCCGATGTCTGCGGATCGGTGAGCAGATTTCGCTCGACATCGCCGAAGTTTGTCGCGATGGAAATATCGCTGCCGTAGCCAGCCCAATTGCGCTCTGACGCGCCGGTGACAAATCCTTGTTTGGCCAAATCGAGCACGTTGGCGATGATCGGCAAGGCGGCGAAATCAATGGTTGCACCAAGTTTGGAGCCACGGCAAATTTCCAGCAGATGCCCGGCCAATCCAAATCCGGTGACGTCCGTGAGTGCATTGACACCGTCGAGTTGGCCTAGCTTGATGCCGGGTGTATTGAGTTTGGTGGTCGAGGTAATCATGGCCGCGTAGCCTGCGGCATCCAGTTTTTCTTTTTTGAGCGCCGCACTCAGAATGCCGACACCCAACGGCTTGCCGAGTATTAATTTATCGCCCGGCTTGGCGCCGGCATTGCGTTTCAGATTTTTCGGGTTGACGATGCCGATGGCTACCAGCCCATAAATCGGCTCGACCGAATCGATCGTGTGTCCGCCTGCAATCGGGATGCCTGCCGCTTTGCAAATCGCTTCACCGCCATCAAGTATTTGCTTGATGGTCGCAAGTGGCAGCGTGTTGATAGGCATGCCAACGAGTGCTAACGCGAACAGTGGCGTGCCGCCCATTGCGTATACGTCCGAGATCGCATTGGTGGCGGCGATGCGACCGAAGTCGAACGGATCATCGACAATCGGCATGAAAAAATCGGTGGTCGCAACAATGGCTTGGGTGTCATTGATCTGATACACCGCTGCATCGTCTGACGTTTCAATACCGACCAGCAACTCTTTGGGCAGCAGCGCGAAGTCAGATTTAGAGATGATTTGTTGCAGCACGGCAGGCGCGATTTTGCAGCCGCAGCCGCCGCCATGAGAGAGCGAAGTCAGGCGTGGAATCAGGGTCTTGATATCGTTTGGCGCATTCATAAGTGGATTCCGTTATGGATTAATTTCTGATGGCTAATTCTACGCGAGCAAGCTGCGTTTGGTTTCAGTCCGGGAGCAGATTCGATATGAGGCTAACCAGTGCGTTTCGTTCGGATTCGGGCAAAAATAATTTTGCTCGCGCAGCACTGGCGGTATTGAGCCGCAGCAGATAGTTGGCGTCGTGTGCGCAGCGGTCGAGCTGGGCGCGAAGTGCTTCCACATCGCCGACGGGAAAATAACCCGCGTAATCCTGCCCGAGCATGCCGATGTTGCCTGACATGCGAGAGGCGAGTACCGGCGTGCCCGAAGAAATCGCTTCGACAATGACATTAGCCCCGCCTTCCATCACCGAGGGGTGAATCAGCAGGTGCGCACGCTTGATCGCGGCGCGCGTGAGGCCATGTGACAAAGCGCCAGCCCAGTGGTAATGCTGTGACGTCGCGGAAATCGATTGTGCGCGTGCGGCAAGTTTCTCATCGGTAGGTCCACCGAGATGCAGGATATGAATCGGAGACTGCGTCGGCAGCGATTCAGCGAGGCGAAAAATAATATCTGGGTCTTTTTCGGCGCGTAAATGGCCAACCACCACACAATTGAGAGCATCTTTGCGTTTTTGGGCCGGTGTAAGCGTCTTTGCCGACTGATAAATCACATGCGTTTTTTTGCGATGCTCGCGCGGGACGTATCGAATCGCATCCTCCTGCAACACAATTAATGCATCGGCCAACTCGATTGAGGTACGCGCTTGCTCACTGGTTGCCAGATCAGCGTAAAGATCGGTGCCGGTGAGTACGACGATGAGCTTGCCGTTTGGACGCGCAACCCGGTAGCGCCGGATTGAATCTGCACTGCGGCGCGCATGCAGCGCAATGAGTACGTTTGCCTCGGTCGCCGCATAAGGCGGCGCATCAATGGGCCATGACGAATGTACAATCACCCGGAAATGATTTGCCAGCAAAGTCTGCCAGCGATTCGCGGTGCGCCAGTTGCCATTGTTGGCATCTGCCAGCGCGGGCGTGATGATTGCAACGACAGGATTGGATTGGGGATGACGTGACATTTGTGGCAACGGTTAACGACGCATCGACATCAACAAACGTGCCGACGGACGCGGCCGAATTGGCTTGCGCACTGATTGCGCAACGAGAGTATACGCTGGCACTCTATGCTGATTTACCCGCAGCTTACTGGGAGCCACGCAATTTCCCGGTGCAGGCAACGATCAATCCGCCGCTCTGGGAGTTGACGCATATTGGCTGGTTTCAGGAGTTCTTTGCCCTGCGCTGGCGTGCCGATGATGTGAGTGGCGCGCGTTCACCTTCTTGTCTGGCTGTGGCCGATCAGTTGTTCGATTCCAGAAGCGTTGCTCATGCTGACCGTTGGCACTTGACGTACCCGTCAAGGGCGACGTGCTTGGATTACATGCAACGAGTTCTCGATAAGACCAACGATGCGCTGGCAAAAAGTGCCCGCGAGGACCGTTATGGATTTCAACTTGTGCTTATGCACGAGGACATGCACGCCGAAGCACTGGCGATGACGTTGACGACCCTCGGGCTTGCGTTGCCCGCAGTTGTGCCCACACGCGTGGCTTTTGCACCACATCAATTGCAGCCGCATGACATAAACCTTGCGGTTGCGTCAGTGCATCTGGGGTCTAGAGAGGGCACGGGTGCACGCACGTTCAGTTTTGATAACGAAAAGCCAGCGCTAAGCGTTCAGCTTGAACCGTTTGCAATCGATGCGCGCGTCGTGACAGCCGCAGAATTCGCGACCTTTGTGACGTCTGCCGCGTTCAGCGATCCACGCTTATGGTCAACTGAAGGCAACCTATGGCGCGAGGCGCGCCCAATGACTGATGTTGATTCGCGCCATGATTTCGCCGCCATGCACGTCAGCTACTTTGAAGCCGAAGCCTACTGCCGCTGGAAAAATCGTCGGTTGCCGACTGAGGCCGAGTGGGAGTGCGCAGCAACTTCGTCAGCAGCATTTTTTGCCTCGACCGGGCATGGTTGGGAATGGACGGCTACACCGTTTGCACCGTATCCGGGTTTTCAGGCTGAGCGTTACCGCGAATATTCCGAGCCCTGGTTTCATTCGCATGGCGTGCGCTATCAGGTACTTAAAGGGGGCTCGTTTGTGACGCACCCACGATTGAAATATCCGCAATACCGTAATTTTTATACGCCTGACCGCAGCGATATGTTTTGCGGTTTCAGAACTTGCGCGATCACGTAATCATGGTTGGAATGGGATAAAATTCGTCGTGGCGGGTCTCCCCGCATTCAATCTTTGTGAATCTGGTCAGGTCGGGAACGAAGCAGCCACAGCGAAGTAATTGAAGTGCCGGGGGTCAGGCTCGCC
>JAYURJ010000038.1:0-6100 GCA_043756275.1 Betaproteobacteria bacterium
TGCCTAAGAGGCGCGCTGGTGCTAGGGTTTGCTGAAATCACACACTCCTATCTGGTCGCGAGATCGTCGCAAAGCACTTCCCCCTTTTCAAAGCGAGCATTGGAGGATCTTTGGCGATGCAGCCAAGTTGGCTTGATGGGAACTAACCACCCAGTAATCGCGCAGCGCCACTTCCAAGCCTCACCGACAATGCTCGAGACGGGACTTCACACCATCAACTTACCGCCGTTGCTGCAAACGGCCAGTGTTATATGTACTCGACGTCGGATGCAATCAACTTGCCACTCGGGTCGCGACTCAAGACCACGATGGTCTGCTGATCCTCACGATTGGAATTGTCTGGATCAAAGGTTTTCTTGTTGAATACGAGGCGAATGGCATCCGCGCTTTTTCGTTCGATGCTGTCAGGTTTGCCGACCTTTTCGACGATTTCCGCTTCGGTCTTGCCCATTACGTACCCCTGGAAAATCCCCCTAGCATGACCGCCGCCGCTACAAGCCGCCACAAACAATGCCAACACTAACGCGGCACCTGTGGTGCACATTCTGCGTACGAGCTGTCTGTTTGCCATCTGTTTCTCCTCGAAAACTTGAAAAATAATAGTGATGCTGCCCGCTAAAGCTTACGCGTTGCTTACAGATAGGCCGCTCGGCAACATCCCAAGCAACTAAACACGAAAGCAACACGGGCCGGAGGCTCATGGTAACAACAGTCGGTGACTCGTAGTCGGGATCAAGTTAATTTCGTAAAAATCAAATCGACTCCAACTGTTGGGATTCATGAATTTATCATCGCTGGATATTAAATTTGGATGTCATCGTGGCGGCCGCAGCCAGTCATTGCCGAAGTTCCGCGCGACGCTCACAAACCTGAACCCAAAACGCGTACTCAACTTCCAACAACTTGTCGATGTAGGTTTGGTCACGCGGAACGACAACATGCAACTCTGGTCGCTTCGGCAAGTAGCACCAGAAATCAATCGCCTCAAGATTGGTTACCGCAAGGATGTGTTGCAGTTGTCCCATGTAATAACCTGGGACTCGCAGGCTCTGCGCGGTTTTGCGATACACGCTCTCACCACACTTGATTTCCACAACACGGCTCGCATCCGCAGCGATCCCGTCAACACTCGCACGTAACCATTCCAACTTCAGCGACTGCATGCAGGCTGGCTCCACGGACAAACCAAATTTCGATCCAAAGCGACTACGCGCTTCGGGTTCAAGTGCTGAGCCTCTTGCCATCGCAGCATTAGAGCTGGGCTTCGGTTTGCCGGACTTCTCGTCTAGCAATTGTGCGGCGCTTTTCCAGGGGTTTTCGCCCATGATTGTCGGGGCGTCTGATGCGCCGATACCTTGGCTTCTCCAGTCTAGCCAGGCGGGGGTGCCTTGTTCAAGAGCTACAAATGCGTACGCATCGAGATTTACCGAAGTTGCCATGCAGATTTCACCGCACGTCTAGCGTCTGCTGCAGTAGCCATGATTTGATTGCATCAACTTTAGGAGCCCAAGTGTCAGGCGGAATTGTCGGGTAGGTATTCATATCTTTATCCGAGAGCGACATGCCTAATTCTTTAGTAGCGAACTCAGCCAAGCGCGTCCGCAATGCAGTCTGCGTATCGGACTCATTTAACCAGCCGAAATTTAGAGAAAGATTTCCATTGGAATAAATTGAGATGATCGACCGAGTAGCCACCGATGGTATTCGAAGGCTAAAGGACCCATGTATCTTTCCTGTGCCCCATGTAAGTTTGAATTGCTCGTTTAGGCCTAAGCTTTCAAGCGAACGAATGGCCAGGACTTTTTCAGGGGCTAAATTCTGTTCAGATTCAATCTGCCAAAAAAATCGCTCCTCGTCCCATTTTGTTCGTTGTTCTCCACCAGTAGGTACTGCAATGCTTCGGGGAGCTACAGGATCACCTTCATACGTAAAACCGAGTAACACAGGAATAACAATCTTTTCTTGCCGAACATCGTATTGTCGAAGTTCAACAATGTAGGCCTCGACATCTTTCATTTGGTCATTCCAGAATTCGACCAAGGGCACGAGTTCGTGAGGGCATTGGTCAAGAAAAAAGACCACGCGAATTTTTCGCGAACGCAGGTTTGTCTGCACGTTTACAAAAAATTCATCGACAGTGTCTCCAGCGACAATACCAAGTCGCTGCATTTCGAGATCAAGGGTCGTGCCGCGCTCTACCGCAGCTGCCGTAGCAAGCGATTTGACATGACTACTTGTCCACGTAGTTGAGGCATTCGCCACATATTCAAATACCTGGCCGATTACCTCTCGTCTCGCACGTGTATCGCCCCGCCGTTTGCACTCCACAATGGTTGGAATTGCATCCTGATCGACGAATACAAGGTCTGCACTCCAGCGACCGGCTCCAGTTTGATCCTGGATATCCATTTCTCGTTGAACAAGTAACCAGCGACGGGGCTCCTTCGGCGTCATTTGATCTCCGGCGAGCAACTCGTGGTTTCGCCAGAGACGATCTCGAAGATCCTTTGCCTCGTCCGTCGATCGTTTAGCTACAAGTCGACTGCAATATCCGCCAACGTCAGATGTTTCAATCAGGAATGGGGTGGTCATTTCTTGTCCTCTCTTTGCTCAAGTCTTCAACGCGCACGCCGTAAGCCTCTGCCACCACTTGAATAGGTAGCCCCAGAGATTCGACAACCATTTTCGCGGTAGCGAGTTGCACCGCATACTCGGCTTGTTCACTAATGGGATCAAGTATCGGAGCTTGGGGGCCTCGTGACTTTCTTTTCATGTGCAAAGACGCGGACAAAGTATCAGTTCTCTACCCAAAGTACCTCCTTAGGGCTGCGCATCCCACGGAACGTGCAGCAATAAACCCAAGCGCGACGCGCGCGGATTCGAAATAATTGCGTGATTGGTCAACCAATTTGTTCTTCTTGATCCACGGCATCATGCATCTCAATTTCTCGCCCGCCTCTTCAGTCGCATGCTCAGCAAGTAAACGACACTTGGCTGTCAACGTCAGTGCGCCCGCTTTGTTTTCAAGAATGAAGCTCTTGGCAAATTCACCGGTTTGAATGTCTTTCAGCACGAGCCGCAACGTATTCGTCATATTCGGAGTTGTTCGAGATCGAGTATTTCATGTTAGCAATGCCGCCTAAATCAAATACACGATGCCGCAATAGTTTCCATCGCCAGATTTGTAACTGCACGAGCTGTGGCGAGCGACATTTCATGCCGCTGTTCATGGAGGAGGCCGAATACCGGCGGCAGGATGTCATGGTCGCTGCCGATCCCGTCGCGAACTCGTTGAACGTGGGGCTGGAGGCGCGCGTCGCGGCTAGATGAAATCTTCGGTTGCATAGGTTTTTGGTGTTTTTACCGAGGAGCTACAGGCGGGAGTTGATAGAGATTTTTTACGCGCATTTAGGGATTTTTGCAACTCTTGAATACTACGCGACGTGCGTGGGGCCGCTAAGCTTTACGTACGGCGATGGCAGTTCCAAGAAGCGCTGATGCCCGATTTGGCGCGCTCAATCGCGAATATGACGGCTCGCCTTACGCCGTGCATCGAGTCGAGAGTTTGCGCCCTGTGAATTTGTAAAACGCCATTTGGCGCGGTGTTTCAGCTATTTATGCGCGGAAAAGTCCGCCAGTGCTTGTTCTACGTTCGCCGCATAGTTGGTGTTCTCCATGCCTTCAAGCTGCTGTCCCTTATTTGCAGTGCACGTGGCCAGCTGCTTGGGGCCACCATCTCGCGGTCGAACGGCACGCCGTTCGAAATGCCCGCTCAACAATGGCTACGCCCTGCCAGCACAACTCTGACGCTCATTTTTGCTTCGCGATCTTTTTTGCTGATGCGGGCATTGCTGGCGCTAAGAAATTCTCGCCCGAAACGACTTTTTTCCCAGTGCGTCCTTCCAGCTCCAGCCGCGCACGCTTGGCGAGCTGTCCGCCTGTTTTCGCGGCGGATGCGTTCTCCGGCAAGCCCTTCGCCTCCGCGCTCTCGGCGATTTGCCGCGTAGATAGTTCTGCCAACGCGGTGAAAATCAGCTCTGCTTCACTCATGTGGTCACGCAGATTATGGCTGGTGAGACCTTTTTTCTGCTTGTGTGCTTTTACGCTCACACCCGACCATTCCTGATGGATGATGTTGGTGAGGATGGAGAATTCCTGGCCTTTCTTCACGTCGTGCGTGGACCAATAGTCGGTGAGCTTGTTGCGCGTTTCCTGCCCGGTCATGCGTTGTTGAATCCATTTCTCGCTGCGCCCGTGTTGTTGCCACGTTTGGCGCGCACGATCCAGAGACAGCGCGGGGTCGGCCATCTCTTGCATACGCTCAAAGCCGACTTTTGCCAGCCACATTTTGATCGGCTCGGCTTTCGGGCTGGGAACGGATTGTACGAGGCGCAGTAGCGTCTCGGCGGTGGCTACGTCAGTAAGGTATTGTTTTCCGTCGGCAGCAGGTAATTTCAGTCGGTGACAATTTGTCACCGACTCACTGCCTTCCTTGTTTAGCCGCTCTTTCAGCTTGTTCCAGTACTTTCGCGCGGTCTGGTAGTCGGGCTGTTGAGTCAGTACCTGCACGATGTCCACGACTGAAAACCACCAAGTCTCGGACGCATCATCGTAAACGCGGCGAATCTCATACTCCTCGAAAAAAGCAGGTGCGCTGTGCATTGTGGGTACTCCTTGCGAGACATTAAGAATATATCGGCGCGAAGCTCTGCGATAAAGTCTAACGGGAAAGCGAGGCATTCTGCGAACATCGAATTGATAGAGTGAAAGCTCATTCAAACGACAGGCTGGATTTCCGATGCCAAATAAAAAGGCCGGTCACCCGGCCTTTTTATTTGTGTAATCGATCAATTCTTCGACTGATCCACTAGTTTATTCTTCTTGATCCAAGGCATCATCGACCTCAACTTCTCCCCAACCTCCTCAATCGGATGTTCCGCCAGCAAGCGTCGCTTCGCCGTCAGTGTCGGCGCGCCGGCCTTGTTTTCAAGAATGAAGCTCTTCGCGTATTCGCCCGTCTGAATGTCTTTTAATATCTCACGCATCACGCGCTTGGTTTCGTCAGTAATGATTCGGGGGCCGCTCACGTATTCGCCGTATTCGGCGTTATTCGAAATAGAATAATTCATGTTGGCGATACCGCCTTCATAAATTAAATCCACGATCAATTTAGTTTCGTGCAGGCATTCAAAATACGCCATCTCAGGTGCGTAACCGGCTTCGACCAATGTTTCGTAACCGGCTTTGATTAGTTCCACAATGCCGCCGCACAACACAACCTGTTCGCCGAATAAATCGGACTCGGTCTCTTCGCGGAAATTGGTTTCGATCACGCCACCGCGCGAGCCACCGTTGGCTTTCGCGTAGGAAAGTGCCAGATGGCGTGCTTTGCCAGAGTTATCCTTGTGTACTGCGATCAGCGACGGCACGCCGCCACCCGCAACGTAAGTGGAGCGCACCAGGTGGCCGGGGCCTTTGGGCGCGATCATGATGACGTCGAGGTCAGCGCGCGGCGTGATCACGCCATAGTGAACGTTGAAGCCGTGTGCGAAGGCGAGTGCTGCGCCTTTTTTGATGTTGTCGTGCACTTCATTTTTGTACACATCACCGATATTTTCGTCCGGCAACAACATCATCACCACGTCAGCTACTTTGACGGCATCGACCACTTCCGCCACTTTCAGGCCGGCTTTCTTGGCCTTGTCCCATGACGCGCCACCTTTGCGCAAACCCACGGTCACTTTCACGCCGGAATCGCTGAGGTTTTGCGCGTGCGCGTGGCCTTGCGAGCCGTAGCCCACGATGGTGACTTTCTTGCCTTTGATGAGCGAGAGGTCACAGTCTTTGTCGTAATACACTTTCATTTTCTTCTCCGATGTTATTTCAATTTTCTCGGCGCGATGAACGCTCTACTCATCGCGCCGCATTTCTCACCCTCTCCCTTGGGAGAGGGCGGGGTGAGGGAAACTAGCTGAGCCGGTTCTTGATTAAGCTTTGATAATCCATTCGCCGCGACCGAGGCCGCAGGCCCCGGTGCGTACCGTTTCCAAAATGAGCGAGCGATCCAGCGCATCGAGAAACGCGTCGAGCTTGTTGCCGG
>JAYURJ010000039.1:0-6100 GCA_043756275.1 Betaproteobacteria bacterium
GCCCGCCTCCAAGCGCGGCGTGACGCGCTCATCGACATCCAGACACAACACCCAATCGTGACGCGCCTCACTCACGGCAAACTGTTTTTGCCGCCCGAACCCGAGCCACTCTTTTTCGATCACTCGGCAGCCGCGCACTTCGGCAATAGCACGGGTTTCATCTTCAGACCCGGAATCGACGACAAGTATTTCTTCGGCGAACGACACGCTATCAATGCAGGCTGCAATCTGCGTCGCCGCATTCTTGGCGATGATGACAACGGAGAGCGGAATTTTTTCGACGGACATGGCTATTATCGGTGAGCGCACGCACTGCAGGCGTGTCCTGGGTACTCTTTGATCAAGTCCTTCGACAGGCTCAGGACGAACGGACACTTGTTGATTCCGTTCGTGGTGAGCTCGGCCCGTGCTGAGCCTGTCGAAGCATCGAACCACATTCAAACTAGACTAAATCAGCGGTTCCTTAGATTGTAAACGAACCGGGTTGTCAGGCATCCTCCGCTACAATCCGCTGATGCGTGTTCTGCTGGTCAAACTTTCGTCGATGGGTGACGTTATCCACAATTTACCGGTGGTGAGCGACCTCGCACGCAAGTATCCGGACATTGAAATCGATTGGGTAACCGAGGCGCCATACGCAGGGCTGGTGGCGCTACATCCAAAGGTGCGGCGCGTCATCCCGATTCAGTTGCGCCATTTGAAAAAAAACTGGTGGTCGCCTGCAGCATGGCGCACATTCTTTGCCGACAAAACGCAACTGGGCATCGGCACATACGACACCATTCTGGATACACAAGGCCTTATTAAAAGCGCGCTTGTATCCCGCTGGGCGAATGGACCGATTGCAGGGTTTTCGCGGGCAAGCGTGCGCGAGCCACTCGCCAGTCACTTTTATAATCGCTCGATCGACGTGCCGCGACATTTGCATGCAGTCGAACGCAACCGGCGACTGGCGGCTGGCGCTTTTGGTTATGAACATGTCAATCAGGTGGATTACGGACTACAGCTGCGCGCCGCCGCACCAAGTGCTGAATCGCCACCGGTCGTGGTGTTTCTTCATGCCACCAGCCGCGAGGATAAAATGTGGCCTCAAGCGCATTGGGTTGCGCTCGGCCAACGTCTTCATGATCGCGGTTTCGGCATCGTGCTGCCGTGGGGAAATGCTGCGGAAAAACTCGCCAGCGAGCAGCTCGCCAGATTGATCCCGACTGCCACCGTACCGGCGGCCCTGTCGCTAGTGGAGGCAGCGGGATTACTCTCCCAAGCGAGTGCGGTGATCGGCGTTGACACCGGACTTGCGCATTTGGCAGTGGCGTTATCGCGGCCCACCGTTGGGTTGTTTCTCACCACATTTCCCACGTTAACCGGTCTTTATGGCATGGAGCGCGTCATCAATCTGGGCGGCGGCAGCGTGCAACAGCCCGTAGCCCCTAGCGTGGATGAGGCTTCCAATGCGCTCGACACTCTGCTTGGGCCACGGTAGCGATGCGATTTCTTTACTCATTGATGCTGACATTGATGCTGCCGCTGATATTGGCACGCCTGTTTTGGCGTGGCGCGCGTCAACCCGGTTATCGTGAGCACGTACCTGAACGCTTTGGCCGCTATCGTCAACCCCAGCTCAAGCGCTGCATCTGGATACATGCCGTTTCAGTCGGCGAAACCCGCGCAAGCGAGCCACTCGTTCGCAGACTGAAGACGCTCTACCCCACGCGCCCCATCGTGCTCACGAGCATGACCCCAACCGGTCGCGCGACAGCAAACGAACTATTCGGCGACACCGTCACCTGTATCTATCTGCCATACGATATTGTAGTGCTGCATCAGCGCCTGATCGACCATTTTCAGCCATCTGTGTTGCTGATTATGGAGACCGAAATATGGCCGAATTTACTTCATGCCTGCACGCGCAATGGTTTACCCGCATGTCTAATCAATGGCCGGTTGAGTGAAAAATCGCAACACGGCTACGCGCGGTTTACCGCTATCCGCACGCTGGTGCAACGCGCGCTGGAATCGGTACAAGTGATGGCCGCCCAGTCAGAAGCCGATGCCGGACGATTTCGCGCGCTGGGTGCAAAAAATATTATCGTCACCGGCAACATCAAATTCGATCTGCATCTTGAACCTGCAATGGTGGCGTTAGGTGCGGCTTGGCGCGCATCACAGGGTGGGCGTCGTGTATTGCTGTGCGCGAGTACACGAGAAGGCGAAGAATCGATGTTGCTGGATGCCTACATAAAAACCTTCGATGTCCATGCGCGCCGTGACTTGCTGCTCGTCGTCGTGCCGCGCCATCCGCAACGATTTGATCTGGTCGCTGATGCCATTAACGGCGCGGGTCTACGCTTCAACAGGCGCAGCCTTGGAATGCAGGAAGTCGCCAATAATTTTTCGATGGAAGTATTGCTCGGCGATTCCATGGGCGAAATGGCGGCTTACTATGCGCTCTGTGATGTGGTGATCATCGGCGGCAGCTTTTTGCCACTCGGTGGGCAAAATCTGATCGAGGCCTGCGCAATGGGCAAGCCCGTGATCATGGGTCAATCGACATTTAATTTCGCCGAGGCCACACAGTTGGCCAAAGACGCTGGCGCAATGCTGCAAGTTCGCGATGCGCTCGATGCCATGCGCACCGCACAGATGCTGTTTGGCGATGGCGCGTGTCGGCAGCAAATGCGTGAAGCTGGACTCAAATTGATGGCCACAAATCGCGGTGCGACTGAAAAGACGTTGGCGCTAATTACGCCAATACTTGAGAAAAATTAGATGGTCCCTACCATTTCCATCAATGAGCTGGCACCGGGAATGAGTTTGCTTCAAGCTGGACAACTTGTCGCGGCCGAACAGGAATTTCTCCGCCTACTCAAGATCGATCAGCAGAACAGTCACATCCGTTTCGCGCTCGGCATTACCTGTTATCAACTGGATCGGTTGCAAGAGGCTGAACAACATTTCACCACGTCGATTTCATTGGCGCCAAATTTTTTGCCGGCCTACAACAATCTGGCATTGGTGCACAAAGCGTTGGGCGCACCCGACCGTGGTATCGCGGTTCTCCGACGCGCGCTGGAGATTCATCCCGGCTACGTGGATGCCATTTACAATCTCGGCCTGATGCAGGAGGAAAGTAACGACCGACATGGCGCGATGCAATCTTATCGGCGGGTGATTGAACTCAAGCCGGATAATTTGCGCGCACACACGAATCTTGGGTTGTTGCTGCGCGCTGCGGGCGATGTGGCGGCTGCGCACCGGCATCTCGATGTCGTTGCCACGATGGCACCGCAGGACGATGCCGCCTTGGTCAATATCGCGTTGGTGCTCACTGATCTGGGTCGCTATGCCGAGGCAATCAGCGCCGGCATCCGCGCCACACAGCTTGGCCCTGATAGCGTCAATGCATGGGAGGCGCTCGGCAATGCGCAGCGCCTCGCGGGCGATGCGAGCAGCGCTGTGTCCTCGTTGAAGCGCGCCCACGCATTGCAGCCTACTTCTGTGGAGTTGCAATTCGAGCTCGGCCTCGCGCAAACATCAGCGGGTGAATTGGAAGCTGCCCGAGCCACGTTAGACATTGTTGCGCAATTGCGTCCGGACTGGCTGAAAGTACAGTTCACTCGCGATTTGGCGCTGCCGGCCTTGTACCTGAATGACCAACATATTGCTGACTGCAATGCGGGTTTCGCCGCGGGCATTGGAAATATCGAGGCGCGCCTGTTGGGTGACACTCGCTGGCCGGTTCAAGAAGCAGTAAATGCGATTTCGGGTTACGCGCCCTTTTACTTGCAATATCAGGGCCTCGACAACACCGCCCTGCAACGCCGTTTTGGACGCATTGTTGGTGCCGTCACCAAACGCGCATGGCCGCAATATTCTGAACCTGTCGCGTGGCAACTGCGGACGCACGGCGGTCGGCTTCGGGTTGGCTTTGTCAGCGCTTATTTGTGTCGGCACAGTGTTGGCCATTTCTTTGGCAACTGGATTTGCCAACTCGATGCGCAACAATTCGAATCATTCGTCTGGTACACCGGCGAAGTTGTCGATGAGGTTTCTGAAAAAGTTCGCCGTGCCGCCGCACATTATTCACACGCCGCCTTCGATACTCCCTCGCTCGCTGCCGCCATTAGCGCTTGCCAGCTCGACGTGCTCATCTATCCCGATGTTGGGTTGCATCCGCATTCACAGGTGTTGGCTGCGCTGAGATTGGCACCCATCCAGTGCGCAACATTTGGGCATCCCGCCACGTCCGGCATCGACAACATCGACTATTTTCTGTCCGCCGATGCCGCCGAACCCAAAGATGCTGCGCAACATTACACGGAGCGGCTGATCCGCTTGCCACGTTTTGCCATCAGCTATTCACGACCTGATGTTTCCGGCCAACGCACGCCCTCCGCAATCGTCAGCCCGCATAGACCGTTTGTTTTTTGCGCGCAGCCGCTATTCAAAATATTGCCGCATTTTGATCCCGTGGTTGCGCGAATCGCCCGCGAATTGCCTGACTGCAAACTGGCCTTCATGGCCTCGCTCTGGCCGCGCGTCAATGAAACATTTTTATTGCGGATGTCCGGCGCATTGCGCGCAGTCGGCATTGATCCTGAAAAAACACTTCAATTGCTGCCGATCATGCCCTACGGGCAATATCTCGGCACGCTCGCTGCAGCCGACGTGGTACTCGATACGTCCGGCTTCTCCGGCGGCAATTCGAGCTTTGACGCGATTGCCATCGGTGCGCCCATCGTCACTTGGCGCGGAGAAATGCTGCGCGGTCGGCAGACAGCCGCCATGCTCGATATTGTTGGTCTGCCGGAATTGGCGAGTGAGACTGACGATGAATATGTGCGTACTGCAATCAGTCTTGCATCAAGCCGCGAACGGCAAAAACAAATTCACGAACGCATGCACGCAGGTGGCGCAGACCTGTTTGACGATATCGGCGCTATTCGCGCGTTGGAACGTTCGTTATTCGGACTTTTGACGTAGAACGCCAGTATGCGCGGCCCTCAGGCGAGAAATGCCTGTAAAACCGCGCCAGTGCTAGAGTTTCGTTATTTAGCGTTGCAGCATGCGATTGACTTCGGCAAGGTCTTCTTCCACCAACCGTCCTGCGGCCGACTTCAAACGTAATTGACTCATGATGGTGTTGTAGCGTGCCTGTTGCAGATCGCGTTGCGCCTGAAATAACTGTTGCTGTGCGTTTAACACGTCAACGTTGGTGCGCACGCCGACTTCCTTGCCGAGCACGGTCGCATCGAGCGAGGATTTATTCGATACCAATGCCGCTTCGAGCGCCTTGACCTGCGCGACACCGTTGGTGACACCCAGATAATTTTGGCGTACCGATTGCGCTACGGTGCGTTTGGTGTTTTCAAAATCAGCATTCGCTTTATCACGATTGGACAATGACTGGCGCACACGCGACTGCGTGCCGCCGCCTTGGTACAGCGGAATCGTCAGGGTCAGGCCGATGCCGGTGGACTTTGTCTCGAACGAGGGGCCAACGTTGCCCGATGAGGTCGTAAAAGGTTGCGAGCTGCTGGCGTAGGTGCCGCCCAGATCGAGTGTTGGCAAATGACCCGCCCTGTTGCGGTCAACTTCCTTCACCGCGATATCACTGGCGAGTCGCGATTGGGCGATGACCGGGCTCGCCTCCTCGGCCGCCTTTACCCATAAATCCATGTCGCTCGGCATCGGCAATGTCAGCGTCGGATTAGCTCGTAGCGGGGCGAGTGTGGCAGGCATTTTATTGACCAACTGCTGCAACGCCTGACGCTTGATTTCCAGATCGTTCAGGTCTGAGATTTCCTTGGCGACACCCAGATCGAATTTCGCCTGGGCTTCATAGGTATCGGTGATGGTTGAAGTGCCGACTTCAAAATTGCGCTTGGCTTGCGCGAGCTGTTCATTGATGGCGGTTTTTTGCGCGCCTGAAAGTGCCACGTTGTCGCGCGCCAGGAGCACGTCGAAATAAGCTTGCGCGGTGCGCACGATCAGGCTCTGGGCGGCATCGGCAAACACGGCTTCGGATTGTTTGGCCTGAAGGCCTGCTTGTCCGTAAGAAATCCAGTTTTGCATGCGAAACAAAGGCTGGGTAAGACTC
>JAYURJ010000040.1:0-18782 GCA_043756275.1 Betaproteobacteria bacterium
GAATGCTGTCTGCCGGACGCTTATTTCCATAATTGTCGCGAATCTGACCGGCGCGTACGGCCTTATTCGCTACGGGCGGCAGTGGGATTTTTGGAAGACACCCTGAAAACCAATCCCGGCCATCTGCGCGTGATCGTTGCCGGCGTCGGTGATGAGACGGTGGACGAATACCGCATCGGTTTCACCCGTCGCGGGCAGGATGAAATTTTGCACGGCGTGGTGTGGCCTTTGTTTGGACGTGAGGATGATGAACAAGCCGATTTGGGCAAACCAACCCCGCGTGAGGAAATCGAAGCCATCTTCAAAGAATGCAAGGTTGGCGAAGTCCTGAAACTTCCTGGCGTGTTCGCCCCTGAATTCTGTGAAGACTGCGGCGCGCCCTTGTTCGTCGATGCCGATAAGGAAATGGTGCACGCTGAGATGCCGGAAGAGGCTGATTCCCCGCCGGAGCACTACCACTAGTATTGGCGCGCTTTTTCGGGCGGTTTTACTCAGAAAGCACCGTCAAATGGGGTTCTACGTAATTTCTTCTATTTATATCTAGATCTCGTCGTTCCCGCGAATGGTGAAGGCACGCCTTCACTCCAGTGTCGTGCGTCGAAAAGTCACTGGCTCCCCGCCTTCGCGGGGAAGACGATTTCAACATATTCGGCTGCCGCATCAGTAGGCGCGTGATGACGAATGGCTGGCACTACACCATAACCAACAACAACTGCCGCGATCAAGGTATGCGTGCGGTTTTTCACTTCAGCCGCGCAATACGCTGTGGTAATGTCCTGTTCGCTGTTATAAAAAATAATGTATTGCGCATTTCTCGCGCGTCGTTTTAGTCAAGGTTGAAGTTGGTAAAGGGCTGGTGCCAACCGTTTTTTGCATCGCGCAAGAAAGTGCCCATCCCGAAGGTGACTTTTCAACATGAAATTGCCCGGCAAAATTCCGCAATTCATCTTTGCCACTGTGTTTGCGTTCGGTGCTGGCAATGCCCTGCCACAAACGCCAGGCGCACCCACCATCGGCACGGCCGCCGCAGGCGACGCGAGTGTCTACGTGTCCTTCACGCCCCCGGCGGCAGCGGGCGGGAGTGCCATCACCAGCTATACCGCGACATGCAGCCCGGGCATCGGCATGGGCACGACAACTGGCAGCGGCGCAACGTCCCCGATTGCTGTCGCAGGCTTGGTAAATGGCACCGCTTACGGTTGTTTTGTCACCGCCAATAACAGCGCGGACAGCAGCGCACCCTCGGCAACGGTGCAGGTCACGCCGGTGGCAGCGGCTGCGCTGACGCTGATCGGCGTGAAATCGCGCAAAACCCACGGTGCTGCTGGTGCGTTTGATGTGCCCGTCAATGCTGCAATTGCCATCGACGGTGCGGTCAGCGTTGAGCCGCGCACCATCGGTGCGGGCCACAAGATCGTGTTTCAATTTAACGCCACCATCACCTTGATCGGGCCGGTCACGGTCGTTGATGAATCTGCATTTGCCGTTGCTGCCACGGCAGCGCAATCGGGCAACGAAGTCGTGGTGACGATCACCCCACTTGCCGACAACAAGCGTGTGAGTGTTTCGCTGCCAACCGTCAATGGCGTGGCCGTTAACGCCTCCGCAGCGGTTGGTTTTCTTGTCGGTGACGTAAATGAAACCCGCTCGGTGACGGCAAGCGACATCAGCAACATTAAAGCGCGATCCGGCCAGACCACGACAGCGGCTAATTTCCGTTCTGATGTGAATGCGACTGGCGCGATTAATTCAGCCGACATTTCCGTATCAAAATCGCGCTCCGGTTCCTCCCTGGCCGCTGTCGGCGGGATTCTGGCCGGCACGATTATGTTCGTTACGCAAGTGCCGACGATGAACGATTTCGCCAGTCGTGCATCGACCTTCGGCAATCATCGCGCCAGTATGGATTCAGTTGTGCGCGGTGGCGATTTGATGCTCCGCTACCCCGATGGCGTGGTGCGCAACCTGACCCGTGAAGCCGGTTTTGGGATGGACGGCATGCAACTCGCCAACGCTATCGCCGTGCGTGAGCCGACCGTGCATTGGAGCGGTGCCAAGGCGGTGTTCAGCATGGTGGTCGGCGCGCCGACGGCGCAATTTCAGGTGGCTACTTATTATTGGCAGATGTACGAAGTGTCGGGCCTCATTAAAGGCCAGACGGCGGTGATCACAAAAGTGCCCAATCAGCCAGCAACGTACAACAATATTTCGCCGCTGTACGGCACTGATGATCGCATCCTGTTCACGTCCGACCGGACGCGCAACGGTGCCGTACATCTGTATCCGCAATTGGATGAATACGAGAGCACGGCCACCGTCACTGGCATCTGGAGCCTCAACCCATCGACTGCCGATTTACGCTTGCTCAATCACGCACCCAGCGGCGCGTTCTCGCCCACTATCGATAGCTTTGGCCGGGTGATCTTCACGCGCTGGGATCACCTGCAGCAAGACCAGCAAGCCGATGCTGATCGCGCGTCGCCCGGCGCGCCACCCAACGGCTCATTCAACTACGCCGACGAAAGTGTTGGTGCGGCCGCACTGTTGAACAATCGCAATGAAGTCTATCCAGAGACGCGTGCCAATAGCGTCAGTGCCGCGTTCGGCCCCGTGAACGGCTACACCTCGAATTTCTTTACGCCGTGGCAAATAAATGAAGATGGCACCGACGAAGAAACGCTCAATCATGTAGGTCGGCACGAGCTTGCGTTTGGCTTTATTCCGCGGTCATTTGACTCCGACCCCGCACTTTCCGACAACACCAACGACAGCCTTCACGCCAATCAAAAAACGGTGCGTATGGATGGCGGCCTGTTCCATCTGCGCGAAGACCCGGTTAATCTGGGTACTTATGTCGGCATCGCCGCGCGCGAGTTCGGATCGCTCAGTTCAGACCAAATCGTCAAACTTACCGGCGGGCCCAGTCTGAATGGCGAGAACATGGTGCTCAGCGACGTGACTGCGCCCGGCGTGGGCCTGGCATCCCCCGGCGGGCGCTTCCGTAATCCCTTGCCAATGGCATCTGGCAACTTGATCGCCAGCCACACGCCGGCGACATCGGCAACGGTCGCACAAATCACCGAATTTCGACTCAAGCCGCTCACACTCGACGCGGGCTCAGGGCTTTATGTGCCCGGCGCATCAATGACCGGCGGGCTGACCAAGGCGGTGTCGTGGTGGAGTCCGGATGTGTTGCGCACCTTCAACGGATTGCTGTGGGAAATAGAAGCCGTTGAAGTCGTGGCACGCGCCCGGCCGGTCCGGCCAGCACCGCCGCTGGAGGCGCCCGAGAGCGCGGTGTTTGTCGAAGAACAAGTCAATGAAGCGGCATTGCGCACGTGGCTTCGCAACAACGACCTCGCCTTGATCGTCACCCGCAACCAAACCTCGCGGGATCGCAGTGACTTGCAACAGCCATACAACCTGCAGGTGCCGGGTGTGGGCGGCGCAAGGACGGTCGCGCCGGGCAATGGTCGCGTATACAACATCTCGCACTTCCAGATTTTTCAGGCGGATCAGATTCGTGCCTGCAGCGGCGGCACCGTTGGGCGACGCGTGATTGCCCAGACATTGCATGACGCGGCGGGCAAAAATATCCCCAATCCCGGTGGTCCTGCGGGCAGCGTGAAGATTGCCATTGATGGCTCTACGGCTGCCTTTGTTCCTGCGCGTCGCGCGCTGGCGTGGCAGACTACCTATGCCGCTGGCAATGCTGTCGTGCGCGAGCGTGTGTGGATTACGGTGCAGCCTGGCGAGGTGCGCGTGTGCGCTTCATGCCACGGCGCGAATACGAAGGATCAGGCGGGGCAGAATACGCCCACCAATAAACCTGAAGCGCTGCGGGAATTGTTGCGGGCTTGGAAGTTGTTGCCGCCTTAGGGTGCAAAGAGCCTTGAAGCAGTTAAGCAGCAATCAGATTCGGTTCCTGAATGGGATTGAAATCCACCCAGTCGCCATCGCGCCATTCGCCTAAGGCTTGCTCGACATCCTTGGCGCCACCCATGGTCAGGTCTCGGACGACGAATTTTTCATTGGTCTGACGTGCAATACGCACCGCAAGAATGACACCGGCTGGACGCAGATTTGGTAACTGCTGCGATTGCCGATCCTGCATGCCGCCCATCGCGCCGACCAACGAACCGGTATACGCCGCCACCCCGGCCGCAGCCAGTGCGACCACCGGTCCGCCAACAAGGCCGACCGCTCCCGCAGCGAGCCCCGCAGTGATTGCGGTGGCGACGGCGGATTTATTGTCCGATTCCAGACCGGGATTCTCGTCCCCAGTTACTGCCTCAACCTCGGGGATGATTGACGTACCGTGCTGTCCGGGTGGATTGTTGTGAAAAATGCACATGTCGGCGCGATCAACATAACGAACGATCGCTGCTGCTGCCACATCCGCTTTTGCCTTGGTTTCAAAGCGCCCTGCAATGATGCGATCCATGACATTCCCCCGAATCCTGTTGGCCCAACTTGATAAGATCGTTGCCGACGAATCGGCAACTCGTGCGAATAATATTAAGTCGTTGCCCGCACACAATCTGTAGGCGCAAGTGGGAACTCTGCGTAGGACGCGGGGTAGGAGGAACGGCGTTTGGAGTCATTGAGGAGCTTCGCAGGCTGGCGCAACAAACAAATGGGAACTTCTAAAACCTCCGTTCGCGCTGAGCTTGTCGAAGTGTAGATGAGCTAAGACATTGATTCAGCATAGTGCCCCCAACCCTTCGACGGGCTCAGGGCGAACGGGAGTGGGGTGTTGAGAAATTCCCTAATACCAAACTCTATATCTGGCGGGCATCACAGGCACTTAATGCCTGAAAATGCGCGCCAGTGCTAGAGTCTGTACATATATTGGCTACGCTATACGCGCACGAATAAAAAACTGCCAGGTGCAAAGTTCCGCCAATTCTCTTGGCGAAACTTTCTCCATCGATATGCGGCCCAGTCGAATATTGATGTCCGGATTCGATTTGTTTTGCTGGTAAAAAGGCACCAGGCCCTCATCCAGAAAGTGGTTCACAAACTCCATGCGATAGCCGGTCTGCGTCAGGAAATTGGCAATTTCGTTGAGGGTGAAGAAACGGATGTGGGTAATGTCGAGCAGACCTTTTTCGGCATAAGTCCATCTGCCGCCATCAATCAAACCTTGCATCAATCCCAGATGCCGCGTGTTTGGAATGCTCAAAATAATCTGTGCATCAGGCGACAGGTAGGGTTTTAGTTTCACCATCACCTGCCACGGGTCGTACATGTGTTCGAGCACATCGGCCATCACGACTGTGTCGAGGCTACCCAGAGCGATACCTTCATCCTCGAGTTTGAAATCTTCAAATTTTCCGCACAGCACTTGATCAAGGTTCTGCGCGGCAAGTGCTGCAGTGGCGCGGTTTGGCTCGATACCGATCGTGCGGCAAGCGGGGTGCAAACTTTTTACATAATGGCCAAGGATGCCCGACGAGCAACCGACATCCAACAGCACCCGTGGCGGATGCGCCAACACATCGAGCATCTGCGGATTGAAATGCTGCTGATACGGTGTCGCGGGCGCATCTTCAATGTTGAGGCAGGTTTGCCAGACATATTGCGGCTCATTCGTCGCAGGCGCGGCGGCGGGCGATGATGGAGGCGTTTGAGGGAGCATCTGATTCATTGTTCTGTCGGCATGATTTTGCGAAACGCGCTGCTTACCACGTAAAATCGGCAGTTTAGCGCAAGAAAATCCCGCAATTCATGATTACCTTCCAAGAAGTCATTCTCAAGCTCCAGGATTACTGGAACGCTCAAGGTTGTGCGTTGCTGCAGCCGTACGATATGGAAGTAGGTGCTGGCACCTCGCACACAGCCACTTTCCTGCGCTCCCTCGGCCCTGAGCCGTGGCGCGCGGCCTACGTGCAGCCCTCGCGTCGCCCCAAGGATGGTCGCTACGGTGAAAACCCGAATCGCTTGCAGCACTACTACCAATTTCAGGTCGTGCTCAAGCCTTCGCCGCCAAATATTCTCGATTTGTATTTGGGTTCACTCGCAGCGCTCGGTCTGGATTTACAAAAGAACGATGTGCGTTTTGTCGAAGACGATTGGGAAAATCCCACGCTCGGCGCGTGGGGACTCGGCTGGGAAGTGTGGCTCAATGGCATGGAGGTTACGCAGTTCACGTATTTTCAGCAGGTAGGCGGCATTGAATGTAAGCCGATCACGGGCGAGATTACTTATGGGTTAGAGCGTCTGGCGATGTATTTGCAGAACAAGGAAAATGTTTACGACCTGGTGTGGACGACGTGGAAAGAAAATGATGTTGAACGACACCTGACGTATGGCGATGTTTATCACCAGAATGAAGTTGAGCAATCGACTGTTAACTTTGAGTATGCGAATGTGGAAGCGCTGCTCCGGCACTTTGCAGACTTTGAGGGCAATGCAAAGAATCTGATGGAGAAACAACTAGCACTTCCTGCGTATGAGCAGGTGTTGAAAGCTGCGCATACTTTTAATTTGCTTGATGCTGCTGGGGCAATTTCTGTTACCGAACGGGCGGCTTACATAGGGCGTATCCGTAATTTGGCGCGGAGCGTGGCGCAGAGTTATGACCTATCCAGAAGGAAACTAGGCCTACCGATGCTTTCTCCAAACGCCGCAGTCAAGGCGCTTGGTAAAAATGGCATTGACGAGGTAGTGCCAATTGAGCGGAAAGCGCAGCTTATGGATGCAATGCTGTTTGCGGCGACGATGCCATGATTGCGCCACTGCTAATTGAGCTTTTTACTGAAGAGTTACCGCCGAAGGCGTTGAAAAAGCTGGGCGATTCATTTGCAGCCGGCATCTTCGATGGGTTAAAGAAACGTGGACTGCTCGCCGCAAACTCCGTAGCGACGATGTTTGCTTCTCCGCGCCGCTTGGCGGTTCACATCACAAACGTAGGAACAATTGCGCCGGATGAGACCGTCATTAGAAAACTGATGCCATCTTCAGTCGGACTCGACGCTGACGGCAAGCCAACGCAGGCGCTGATCAAAAAACTCACTAGCCTTGGCAGGCTGGATTTCGATGTCTCTATGCTCGAACGTGAAGGCGAGGGCAAAGCGCAGCAATTGCTTCTGCGTGATTTGGCCAAGGGACAGAGTTTGCTGGTGGCCTTGCAGACGGCGCTGGAAGAAACCATCGAGGCGTTGCCTGTGCCAAAAATGATGAACTACCAGTTGGCCGACGGGAAAACCCCGGCTCAATTTGTACGGCCCGCGCACGGCTTGGTCGCGTTACACGGCGTTGATGTTGTGCCTGTTCACGCTCTCGGTTTGGATGCCGGTCGCACGACGCATGGTCACCGTTTCCAAGGGGCGGCCGACATAGAACTCAAACACGCCGACGAATACGAGTCGCGTCTGGAAAATGAAGGTGGCGTGATCGCGAGCTTCGAGAAGCGTCGCGGCGAAATCATGCGCCTGCTTCTTGCGCATGCCGAGCAAGCAGGCGATACGATGGGCGAGGCTGAGGATTACTCGCCGTTGCTAGACGAAGTCACTGGACTGGTGGAGCGACCAACCGTCTACGTTGGCAAATTCGATGCAGAATTTCTTGAAGTACCAGCTGAGTGTCTTGTACTGACGATGAAGCTGAACCAGAAATATTTTCCGTTGTTTCTGTCCGAGGGCGGGCTGTCGAGCCGATTCCTGATTGTTAGTAATATGCGTCTGGATAATCCGCAAAACGTGATCGAAGGAAATGAGCGGGTGGTGCGTCCGCGGCTGGCCGATGCGCGGTTCTTTTTTGAAACGGATAAGAAGACAAAACTGGCTGATCGCGTTCCACGACTTGCAAATATGGTCTATCACGCCAAACTTGGAAGCCAACTTGACCGGACAGAGCGTGTTCAGAAAATCGCCGGGTGGGTTGCGAATCGAGTGGGTATCGACAGTATTGTTGCAGAAAAGGCCGCACGGCTTGCAAAGGCCGACTTGTTGACCGAAATGGTTGGGGAGTTTCCGGAGCTACAGGGAATCATGGGTGCGCACTACGCCGAGCATGATGGCGAATCGAGCGATGTCGTGAATGCACTGCGTGATCAGTACATGGTTCGGCGTCGCGAGTCCGTCGATGATGAACCGGAAGAATCAGGAGAGTCATTGCTCAGCGACGTTCTAATAATTGCGGACAGAGTAGAGACGTTGGTTGGAATTTGGGGTGCAGGTCTGAAACCCACCGGCGACAAAGACCCATTTGCACTTCGTCGATCAGCTTTGGCCATAATCGGTTCATTCGAGATGATTAATGCAACAGCTCAAATTTCTAAGAGCCCGATTGATTTGCCGCTACGAGGACTCTTGCAGTTTGCCGAATCGACTTTTCCCCCGCGATTCGCTTTAGCAAGCGAAACCGTAGTTGAGGTTGAGAATTTTGTGTATGAGCGTATCGCCAATCAACTTGCAGCACTGTTTAATACGAACCAAGTTTCAGCAGTTGTTAGTATCAGACCACCACTTCAAGAAATACCGCGCAGACTCAAAGCTGTACGCGTATTCGCTGGGATGCTTGAATCTGAAAGCCTCGCCGCAGCCAACAAGCGCATAGGCAACATTCTCAAGAAATCTGATCAGCAGTTCGCCAACGCCGACGCCAGCTTGTTGCTGGAGCCCGCAGAAAAGAGCCTTCACAAGGCGTTGCTGGATACCAAGCCGACGTTCGATAAGCACTTTGCCGTCGGCGATTACACAAACGCGCTGAAATCGCTCGCTCCGTTAAAAGCTCCGGTCGACGCTTTCTTCGAGGGCGTGATGGTCAATGCGGAGGACCCCAAGCTGCGCGTGAACCGCCTTGCGCTGCTGTCTGATTTACACGCCCTGATGAACAAAGTCGCCGACCTCTCCAAACTAGCCGCATGACCGAAAAGCTAAACCCGATTCTTCTGGACATTCCGTCCGAGTTGATCGGTGAGCGCGTGGCGTTGCGCGCATTCCGCGATGAGCACGCGCCTGACTTGTGGGACGCGGTGGATGCATCGCGCGAAAATCTGAAACACTGGATGCCGTGGGTAAACGACCATAACAGCCTCGATTTTTCGCGTGAGTATGTGCGTCGTATGCAAGCCAAATGGATTTTGCGTGAAGATATGCCGATGGGCATTTGGCGCACAGAGGACAATCATTTTCTTGGGGCCACGGGACTGCATCGGATCGACTGGTCGGTTCCGGCGATGGAGATTGGCTACTGGATTCGCCCCGACGCTGAGGGCCATGGCTACATGACCGAGGCGGTGAAACTCATGTCACAATTTGCTTTTGTGCATATGCGTGCTGAACGGGTAACGATCCGCTGTAACAGTAAAAATTTGCGAAGTGCTGCCGTGCCACCGCGCGCAGGATTTCTGCGTGAGGCTTTGATGCGTCAGGAACGTCGAGAGGCGGATGGCAATTTGGGTGATACCGCATTGTTTGCGATGACGCGCGCTGATTTTGACAAGCAGCACGGCTGATTTTGATCACGTAGAATCAGGTTATGACACCCCAACAAAAACTGGTGATTCTCGACCGCGATGGCGTGATCAATCACGACAGCGATCAATTCATCAAGTCGCCCCGCGAATGGAAGCCCATCGACGGCGCGGTTGAAGCGATTGCGCGTCTGAATCAAAACGGGTATCGCGTCGTGGTCGCCACGAACCAGTCTGGCATCGGACGCGGCTTGTTCGATATGGCGACCTTCAATGCCATTAACGACAAAATGATGGAACTGGTGTTTCGTCAGGGTGGCCGTATCGACGCTATTTTCTTTTGTCCGTGCACGGCAGAGCAGCAATGCCACTGCCGCAAACCTGATACCGGGATGTTTGAAGACATCGCGGCCCGGTTCGGGATCGGCCTCAACGGCGTACCAGCAATCGGTGATTCGTTACGCGATCTTGAGGCCGCGGCCAAGGTGGGCTGCATGCCGATTTTGGTGTTGACCGGCAAGGGTAAAACGACCAGGGAAAAGGCCGGTTTGCCGCGCGGGACAAAGACCTTCGCTGACTTGGCCGAAGCGGTGAAATTTCTCGTCGCAGACCCAACGCGTGCGCTGGTCTGGTAAAACCCGGCGGCACATGATTTTCATCCGTTCACTGCTATTTTTTTTAGCCGCCATCGTCACGACGGTGGCCTACGGCATTTTTGTCGTACCGCTCATTTTCATTCATTACAACAGCGGCTACGACCTCGCCAAAAGCTGGGGGCGAAGCGTCATCTGGTGCGCGAAATTTATCTGCGGCATCGATTACTGGGTGAAGGGTCACGAGAACATGCCGAGCTATCCGTGCGTGTCGATGGCCAAGCACCAATCAGCCTGGGAGACGGTTTTCATTCTCACGCTGCTGCCCAGAGCGGTGTGGATTATCAAACGTGAAATGTTGTTGGTACCGGTGATCGGCTGGGTGCTTTATGCCTTGCAGTCGATTGCCATCGACCGCAAAAGCGGCAAACGCGCCGTGCAACAAATCGAAGAGCAGGGCCGCGAGCGCATCAGCCGCGGCTTGTGGATTTCACTGTTCCCCGAGGGCACGCGCATTGCGCCGGGACAGCGCGGACGCTACGGCATCGGCGGTGCATGGCTGGCGGCCAAGACCGGCACACCGATATTGCCAATCGCGCACAACGCCGGTGAATGTTGGCGACGCAACGCATTCATGAAATATCCGGGCAAGATCACGGTGAGTATCGGTCCACCCATTATCACTGCCGGACGCGAGCCGTCAGCGGTGATCGCAGACGTGGAAAACTGGATTGAGGGCGAGATGTTGAAGCTGACACCGGCGAATCAAGTCAAGCTTTAGCGCTGCATGTTTTTCAAACTAAAAAAAGCGCTGCCCGCAGAGCCTGAGGAATCCGAGCGCAGCATTGCCCTGCAAGGCCACCGCGTCGATTACCGGCTTGTCCGGCGGCGCGGGCGACGTGGCGTCGGATTGAAGGTCGATGGCACCGGCATGACGGTCGCGGTATCGCTTTCGACACCGGTTGCTGCCATTGAGGAAATGATCGGCAAAAACGCCACGTGGGTGCTGAAAAAACTTGATGAGTGGTCGCATCGCCGGATCGTGCCGCAGGCGTGGCAAACCGGTGCCCAGTTGTCATTTATGGGTGATGCGCTGACGCTGATGATCGATATCGAGTCGGGATCTGGCAAACGCAAGCTCGCCACCGAACAATTGATGGGGCACCTGTTCGTGCGTGGACAATTGACTGATAAGGCGCTCAATACCGAGGTGATCGAAAAAACGGTTGTCGCCTGGTACAAAAAGCAGGCGCTGCCGCATGTTGCGCAGCGCGCGTTCTTTTTTGCAAAATTGCACGGCCTGACACCACCGCGCGTATTTATTTCCAGCGCAAATGGTCGCTGGGGAAGCTGTAATTCCCGACGCGAAGTACGGTTTTCGTGGCGTCTGATCAAGGCGCGGTCGGCATTGATTGATTATGTGGTCTGTCATGAGCTAGCCCATCTTCGACATATGAATCACTCCGCCGCGTTCTGGCAGGAGGTTGAACGCATGTGCCCGGATTATCGGGCGCTGCGGGCCGAACTCGACGCCAACGACCACAGATTCCGAGCGTTTTAGCTAACCGGCACATCGCCAACGGCTGAGCGGGATTGTATGTATCATGGCCGCGTCGCCACTGCGTTCAAAGGAAACATCATGGTCATCTGCCCCGTTGCAATCGCTGTTGGCTGTGAGAAATGTCCTGTGTTCAAGGTTTGTCCGGCAAAGAGCATCATCGGCGACCAAAAAAAGCCGAAGATGAGGAAAAATCCAAGCCAGCATCGTCCGCCAGCAAGCCTAAGAAAAGTTGACTAGCCTTGGCAGCCTGTCGGACTCAAGGGTAATCGGCTGCAAAGTGACCTGGCCGGTGCATAATTCCCCGCTTTCCGTCGCCAATGGAACAACCATTGGCTAGAAAAGCGTGGAATTCTGCCCTCGCTCATCTCATTTTTCGCTTCGATTCCTTGAGTCCGACAGGCTGCTAGCGCGCTTAGGCGCTCGGCACCGATCTTGCGAATGCTAAAATCGTTGCCATGTTGTAAGGCAACCAGTAACCATTTTTAGCGATGATCAAACAACGCACCCTCAAGAACAAAGTCCGCGCCACCGGCGTCGGTGTGCATCTCGGCCAGCGCGTCGAAATGCTGATTCGTCCTGCGGCACCCGATACCGGGATCGTGTTTTGCCGCACCGATTTGCCCGGTAGCCCAATGGTGCGCGCGCATGCACTCAATGTGAACGACACACGCATGTCGACCCGCATCGAAAATCCTCAAACCGGAGCGAAGGTGGCGACGGTCGAACACTTGATGTCGGCTTTTGCTGGGTTGGGCATCGATAACGCGTACGTCGATCTTTCCGCCGAGGAAGTGCCGATCATGGACGGCAGTGCCGGCCCGTTTGTATTCCTGCTGCAATCGGCGGGTATCGAAGAACAAGGCCGTGCGAAGCGCTTTATTCGGGTGAAAAAAACACTCGAGCTGAGGGAAAAGGATCGCTACGTTTCGCTCGCGCCATTCAATGGCTTCAAACTCAAGTTCACCATCGAATTTGATCACCCGGTGTTCAGTAAAGCCGCGTCTGATGTCGAGATTGATTTTGCCGATGTTTCATTCGCCAAGGAAGTAGCCCGGGCGCGCACCTTCGGCTTTACGCACGACGTGGAAATGCTGCGCGAAATGGGCTTGGGCCGTGGCGGCTCGCTGGATAACGCCATCGTGATCGACGATTTTCGCGTGCTCAACAGCGAAGGGCTGCGCTTTGACGACGAATTCGTGAAGCACAAGGCGCTCGATGCGGTCGGTGATTTATATATGCTGGGGCATCCGCTGATCGGCGCGTTCCACGGCATCAAGTCCGGTCACGCGATGAACAATCAATTGGTGCGCATGCTGTTGGCCGATGAGTCCGCCTTTGAACTTGTCACCTTCGATAAGCGCGACCAGTTGCCAGCCGCCTTCGGTAACATGACGCTCGCGTCGGCTTAATTTTTCGGGACAACTGAGATGCTGATCGGTCTGCGGTTATTGCTCATGGTGGCCATGCTCGCGATTACCGCGACATTTCTCGGTTACCTGTTCACCAAAAATCCGCGTTTTTTGAAGCTGACCAAAAACATTATCAAAGTGACGCTATTGTTCGCTGCCGTGATTGCGGTGGTCTATATCGCTGAGCGGCTGTTGTTTCTTTAGGCAGTGCCTTAAGCGCCAATAGCGAGCGGCTCTAGCGGATTTTCTGTTTGTTGGTAAGCGCCCGCTGACGTTTGGTCGCGATCGTTTCCAGCGCCGACTTTAATGGAGAATCTCCCAAGGATTCAGCCAGTTCCGCCAGTTTATCGGTTGGCATGGGCCCTCGTGGTGGGCTTTGGCGGGGCGGGGTTTCAGCCACAAAAAACTCGGGTTGCACGATGACGGAAATTGCGGTAACCTCTTGATATTGCTTTTTATTTTCGCCAATAGTTTCACTAAATCTCTCCAGTAACCGCGGCAACATCTGCTTTAGTTTTGCCGCCACGGCACCATTAGCCGTCGCAATAATAATCGTTGATCCCTCCACTGTGGCAATGCGGCATGATTCACTCAAGCCGGACGGTAGAGCATCGACAAACGTTTTTTGAAGCTTGGAAAGCTGGCGCAGCCGCTGATGAAACGGCAGCAGCGTTTCGTTTTCGCGTAACAAGGCACGGATCGGCTTGGACCCGCCTGGGTGTTTATCACCGTGCTGGGATGATGGGTCGATTGGGTTCTTGGGCGCCATAGCAGGCATATCGGGTCAGGGCAGGAGTATCGGATGAATATTATTCTCGTATCGGACAGTTTGGCCAAAAGCCGTATTGTCACGATCTCGCAAGCGCAGATTATCATGGCCGTGTGCGGCTTTATCAGTGCCGGCTTCGTGTTTGCACTGGGTACTTACTGGGTGACGATGAAATATGCGGTCGATATCCAGAACCCGTTCATTCAAAGCCTCATCTCCACGCTCACACAGCAAAAAACGCAGGCCGCCGAAAAAGAAATGCGCGAGCAGCTTAATTCGCTCGCCGTCAAGCTGGGCGAGCTGCAGGCGCGGCTGATGCGTCTGGACGCGTTTGGCGAGCGCCTCGGCAAAGCGGCCGGCATCAAACCAGAAGAATTCCGTTTCTCCGAAACCCCAGGCCAAGGCGGCCCGACACCATCGAAGGCGCTTTCTGAAGAAATTTCATTCAGAGACTTTGAAACCCGCCTCTCCGCTATTTCGCGTTCACTCGATGATCGTGGCGATAAATTGGGCATGTACGATTCCGTCTTGATGGCTGGCCGGCTGGCAGCCAAGGCAATTCCGACTACCTTGCCGGTCGTCACTGGTTATTACTCATCCAACTTTGGCTACCGGATTGACCCGTTTAACGGGCGTCAGGCGTTTCATACCGGCGTCGACTTTATCGCAGCACCCGGCTCGGAAATTCTTGCGGCCGCAGGCGGTGTTGTTTCAGGCGCAGAGAACCATCCCGAATACGGCAAGATGATCAACGTCGACCACGACAACGGTCTCACGACCCGCTACGCGCATTTATCAAAAATGACCGTCAAGGTTGGTGACGTTGTCCTTAAAGGCCAGCGCATCGGCGAGTTGGGCCAGACCGGTCGCGCGACAGGCCCGCATTTGCACTTTGAAGTTCGCGAAAACAGCGTTCCGCTGAACCCCAACCGTTTCCTGTCTGTCGCCAAGGCACAGGAACCAGCGGTTGCGACCAAGTCCGCCCGCGCCCCGTAATTCCCCTGGCAAGGCCCTATCACGTTCCGCCCCGATTTATCGAGGCAGGATTGTGATTGGCGCTGTGCGCCCCCACCTTGCAGCGTATCCGCTTTACTGCAAGCATCGGCCAAAAATAATTCTCCAATCCCCGCATCTTTTGCATGATTCCCCCGCTGCCGCTGTGCAGTGAAAACAAGAAAGCCTCACATGTTCGACACATTTTTAAAAGCTATTTTCGGTAGCCGCAATGAGCGTCTGCTCAAGCAATATCGCAAGACCGTGGTGCTGATCAATGCGCTGGAGCCCGCGATTGGAAAATTGACCGACGCCGAGCTCAAAGCCAAGACCGATGAATTCAAGGATCGCTACGCCAAGGGCGAAACGCTCGCGCAGTTGCTCCCGGAAGCTTTTGCGGTTGTGCGCGAAGGCGGTATACGCGCACTCGGCATGCGCCACTTTGATGTGCAGTTGATCGGTGGCATGGTGTTGAACGACGGCAAGATTGCCGAGATGCGTACCGGTGAAGGCAAAACACTGGTCGCAACGCTGCCTTCATACCTGAATGCACTCAGCGGCAAAGGTGTGCATGTGGTGACGGTGAACGATTACCTCGCGCAGCGCGATTCGGAATGGATGGGCAGGCTGCATAATTTTCTGGGCTTGACTGTCGGCTGCAATCTTTCGCAAATGCCGCACGACGCCAAACAGATTGCCTTCAAAGCCGACATCACTTACGGCACCAACAACGAGTTCGGCTTCGATTACCTGCGCGACAACATGGTGACGAACAAAACTGAGCGCGTCATGCGCGGCCTAAACTTCGGTATCGTCGATGAAGTCGATTCGATCCTGATCGACGAAGCGCGTACGCCGCTCATCATTTCCGGTCAGGCTGAAGACTCCGCCGCAATGTACGTGAAAATAAACGCGCTGGTGCCGCATTTGACCGCGCAGGAAACCGAAGAAGGCGCGGGAGATTACCTCGTCGATTTGAAGCAGCACACGGTATTGCTCTCCGAGACCGGGCACGAAAATGCCGAGGCGTTGATGGTAAAAAATGGCCTACTCCCTGAAGGCGCATCGCTATACGATCCAGCCAACATCATGCTGATCCATCATCTTTACGCGGCAGTGCGCGCCCATTCGCTTTACCATCGCGATCAGCAGTATGTGGTCCAAAACGGCGAGGTAGTGATCGTCGATGAATTCACCGGCCGCATGATGGCGGGTCGGCGTTGGTCGGAAGGCCTGCATCAGGCCGTGGAAGCAAAAGAAGGCGTGAAAATTCAGCACGAGTCGCAGACGCTGGCCTCGATCACATTCCAGAATTATTTCCGTTTGTACGGCAGATTGTCCGGCATGACCGGTACGGCTGACACCGAAGCATTCGAGTTTCAGAGCATTTACAACCTCGAAACCGTGATCATCCCGACCAATAAACCGATGACACGCAAAGACACCAACGATCTGGTCTACATTAGCGCGAAGGAAAAGCACAACGCCATCGTGATTGATGTAAAACAGTGCCACGAGCGGGGCCAGCCGGTGTTGCTGGGCACGACATCGATTGAGAATTCAGAATTGCTTTCCGAGTTGCTCACCAAGGAAAAACTGCCACATGAAGTGTTGAACGCCAAACAACATGCGCGTGAAGCGGACATCGTGGCACAGGCAGGCAAACCAAAACAAATTACGATTGCCACCAATATGGCCGGTCGCGGTACCGATATCGTGCTGGGCGGCAATCCTGATCCGGAGATTCGCACAATCAAGGCCGATGAATCGCTGTCAGAAGCGCAAAAAGAACTGCGCATCAGTGAGATCAAAACCAATTGGGACGTGCTTCACAATACCGTGGTGGCCGCTGGCGGCCTGCATATCGTCGGTTCGGAGCGCCATGAATCACGGCGTATCGACAATCAGTTGCGTGGTCGTGCCGGTCGGCAGGGTGATCCGGGCTCGTCGCGATTCTTCCTCTCGTTTGAAGATCCGCTGCTGAAGATTTTCGCAGGCGATAAACTCAAAGCAATCATGGCGCGACTGAAAATTCCAGAAGGCGAAGCCATTGAGGCCGGCATGGTTTCGCGCTCGATCGAAAACGCGCAGCGCAAAGTGGAAGCGCGCAACTTTGACATGCGCAAACAATTGCTCGAATACGACGACGTCGCCAACGACCAACGCAAAGTGATCTATCAGCAGCGTAATGAATTGCTTGATGCCGACGACATTTCCGAAACCATCGTCGGCATGCGCGGCGGTGTGCTCGAAGGTGTGGTGAGCCAGTTTGTGCCGCCGGAGACGGTCGAGGAGCAATGGGATATTCCGACGCTCACGACAACGCTCGCGGCTGATTTCAACATTCAGGCACCGATTGATGAATGGATGAAATCGGAAGCCGAAATCGACGGCGAAAAAATAGCCGCACGCATCGTTGAACAGGCGAATGCCGCATACAGTACCAAGTTCAAAGATGTCGATCCGGCATTGCTGCACCAATACGAGCGGTCGGTCATGCTGCAATCGATTGATTCGCACTGGCGTGAACATTTGGCATCACTGGACTATCTGCGCCAGGGCATTCACCTGCGTGGCTATGCACAAAAGCAGCCCAAGCAGGAATACAAACGCGAAGCGTTTGAGCTGTTCAGCAATATGCTCGACGGTATCAAACGCGAAGTCACCCAGCTACTCATTCAGGTGCAAGTGCGCTCGACCGATGATGTTGCAGCAGCCGAGAAAGCTGCTGAGGAAGCCGCTACGAGAGCTGCGCAAAACGTGCAGTATCACCACGCCGATTACGATGAAGCACTAGCCGACAACGATAAAGCGGCAGAGCAGCAAACCGCCGCCGCGCAGCCGTATGTGCGCAACGACATCAAGGTTGGTCGTAATGAACCGTGCTGGTGCGGTTCAGGCAAGAAATTCAAGCAATGTCATGGGAAATTAACGTAAAACGCCATTTGGCGGGCATTTTCAGGCAAAAGCGCGGATTCAAGCACGAGTCCCGACAAGCGGTTGGCAGTTGAATGCTACCTCATAAGGGGTTAAGAAGCCGAGGCACTTGCGCGGTCGATGGTTGTATTTGTCTTCCAGCCGTCTGACTTTGGCAGGGGTGAGGTTTTCCATACTTACGCCTCTGGGCAAGTCCACTCGTAGCATGCCGATCTGGTTTTCATTGGTACCGCGCTGGTTCGGGGCGTTCGGGTCACAGGCAAACGCTTTGTCCGACATCACATCGCCCGTTGCCCGAAACTCGGTGCCGCGGTCGGTCGCGACGCTTTCAAACGGTACGCCACAGTTGTCCAGCCGCCGTTTCATCAATTGCGCAGTCGCCTCCGCCTCAATTCGTCTGAGCAAGGCCAGCTGCATATACAGGCTCTGCCGCTCGATCATCACCAGAAGGCGCTTCTTGTCCTTTTTCTTGCCGACGGCGGTGTCGGCTTCCCAGTGGCCGATATCGATGCGCGACTGTACTTCCTTGGCACGCTTGTGGATCGATTGCGCGCTGCCATTCCACGGGTGTCGGGCAGGACGTTTCAGATGTTTTCGTAGCCGGGCGGTATGCAGCCACTTTTCCCATCCATAGCGTTTGGCCGCCAGATGAATAGCCTGGAAACTAACGGGCATGGGATGCACAAGCAAGGTACGACGACCGCTGATTTGTTCCGGCGACCAGCCTTGCTTGAGCTGTTGCTTGATCTCTTGCCAGACTTCGTCAGGCTTGCCTCTGGCATTGGCCGCGCTACGTGCACTGGCGGCATTGCGATGCAACTGGGCGCGATGCGGGCAATACCTGCCCGCCGCGTCGCGACCTCGATGGTACTCGTCGTAAATGACCGAACGATGCCCGCGCAGTTGGTTGGCAATCTCGGCGAACCCCAGCCCGCCAACAAAACTGGTGTGAATCAGGTAACGTTCTTCCAGGGTGAGGGGCGAACGGCTCATAGCAGTATCCTTTCGTGTCAGAAGCAAAAGGGTATCGCTGTTCGTCTCCTCACCCCATTTACTGATCGCCCTGAAGTGTCGGGACTCGTACCTGAATCCGCGTAAA
>JAYURJ010000041.1:0-18568 GCA_043756275.1 Betaproteobacteria bacterium
ATACGCCCGTCGCGCGGCGGACGATTGATGGTGACACCCGCATCCATGAGTTTTTGGCACAGCGCATAAATGTCGTCGACCGCATACGCCACATGGCCAAAGTTGCGCGCGCTGCCCAGCTCTTCCTTGTCCCAGTTGTGCGTCAGTTCGATGGCGGCAGCTTCATCGCCCGGGGCCGACACAAATGCCAGCGTGAAGCGACCGTTCGAGTATTCATTTTTTCGCGTGAGCGTGAGGCCGAGCTTGTTGCAATAAAAATCGAGCGAAGCGTCAAGATCATTTACGCGGACCATCGTATGCAGATATTTCATGAGGATTCCTAAAATTATATGGACTTGATTTTAGTCGTTTACTTTGTCCGAAACGTGACGACCAATACATCCCGATACGCCGGTCTGGCAGGATCAATCGGCATTACCGGTGTCACGCCATGCAGGCAACGTTCATCATCAAGCAGTGTCATATCCAGCGGCTGTGTGAGCGTGAAACTTGCGAGCTGACGGCCCCCGGCATCGTGAATCGTCGTCGTGCCTTCGGCGATATTGTGTCGCTTGACCATCAACACCATCACGTACTGCACGCCGTCCCGGTGCACCCCTTCCGGCGTCGGCATTCCTGGTCGCTGTGCAACGGCTTCGATGCGGAACTGATGCACTTCTACGTGCCATGAACGACCCGGTAACGGATCACCGAATACCTTGACGCAAAGAGACAGCAGCGCCGACATACTGGCACCCTGAACGATGTCGCTCAGGATCGGCTCAAAGCAGCGCGCGATGCCACCGTTGAGTTTGTTGTAGTCGAGACTTTGATAATGCGGCTGGTGCGCGTCGAGTGCTGCTTGCTTGGCCAAAGGCGAGACGCTCAGCGTGGCGTGACGACGCCGGCGGTAGCGACCGCCATCGGCCATGTGAGTGTCGAGCGGCATATCGTTCCAACTGGCCTCGAAAGCCGTCCAGTCGGGGAGGATGCCAAGCAGTGGGCGTGTCTCGGCAGCGGCGACGAAGCAAAAGCCGTCGAGCTGGATTTTTTCGTTGAGGGTTTTCATGACGGGATAGAGATGGTCTGAAACTGGCGGGTACGTATACCACGGCAGACGATGCCGTGATGAGCGTGGTCAACGCTCGTTTTGCACGTTTGGAAAAATTGGAAACTCCAGCATTGACGAGGGTTTCAGCGGTATTTCCGCCGGAGGCATCCGCCAGTGCTGGAGTTTCATTATTTTTACGATGCGAACGTCAACTACTCAAACTGTTTCTTGAACTTTACCAACTCTTCCGTCAGCCAAGTGACCTCGCGCCGCAACGAAGCGAATTCCGCCTCCAGATGCGCGACACGATCATCGCCCGCACCTTCCACGATGCCACCGCCAGCATTCATTCCCGACGCAATCTCCTGCCGCTCCACCGCCATCGCGCCTGATAGCAAATGCGCCCAGCGTGATTCCTTGGTGCCCGGTGCGCGGGGCAATTGCATTAAAAGCGATGGATCGTTTGCGGCAAGATCTTCCAGCGAGCGCTCGACACTTTCTGTCGAGGCAAACGGATACATGCGCGCCGTGCGTTGACGCAATTCGCCGCAGGTCTGCGGGCCGCGCAGCAATAGCAACGTAATCAATGAAAGCTTGGCGTCATCGAGTGAAAAAACTTCACTCAGGCGATGCTGATATTTCGCCACACGACTGCCGGCCGGATAATAAGTTTGTGCGAGATTGTTTTTCTGCAAACGGGTGAGTGACGATTCGACCGATTCTTCGCCGAGGCTCATCACCGGCTCGCGATTACTCAATTGGTTGCAGGCATTGACGACACCATTGAGTGAAAGCGGATAAACATCCGGTGTGAGAAAGGCTTTTTCAGCCAGCACGCCGAGCACGCGGGCTTCAAATACGGAGAGGTTGAGTTCGATCATGCATTGAGAGTAGGTGCTGCGCTCGCTGCCGTCAAGTCGGTGGTGATGTCTGCATGCTGCATGCGCCGACGTTTGTCCGGTCGGTAAATCCGCCGCATGGGGAGGCGCTTGCATTTCGTTACAATTGGACATAATTGAGTGACAAATCAATTCGTTCCGCGGCTGTCAAATCCTGCACAATCCTTACTCGATTTACGTCAACGATTTGCCCCGATTCATGCGTCCCGGGAACTTGCCTGCCTCCTGCGGGTAATTCACGCGGGGCTCTGACCAAAACCAAATAAAACTCATGGAAAAACGCGATAACACCCCTGTGAACGCATGGCAGCGACGGCCTGGTTGGCTGCGCAAAGTTCTTGTTCCGGTCTTGATTTTCGCCGCGATCGGCGGTGCAATTTGGTGGTTTATGAAGCCGCCTCCCGACGCTGCCAAGACCGCAGATGGCGCAAAGGCTGCCGCGCCCGGAACACCTGCTAAACCCGCTGGTGGCGGTCGCTTTGGCGGCTTCGACCCTAATCGAGTTCAACCGGTGCTGGCGACACCTGCCAAAATGGCGGATCTAAACGTTGTACAGAACGGCCTCGGTACGGTCGCGGCGTTGCGCGTGGCGACGGTAAAAGCGCGCGTCGATGGCTTGTTGCAAAACGTACTTTTTCAGGAAGGCCAAGTGGTAAAGGCTGGTGATGTGCTGGCCGAAATCGACCCCAAGCCGCTGCAGGTACAGCTCTCGCAGGTCGAAGGACAACTGGTGCGCGATCAGGCGCAGTTGAACAACGCCAAACTCGATCTGGAACGCTACCGCGTGTTGCTCGCGCAGGATTCGGTTGCCAAACAACAGCTCGATAGCCAGGAATCATTGGTGCGCCAGTTTGAAGGCACAGTGAAAATTGATCAGGCACAGGTCGACACCGCCAAGCTGCAACTTTCCTACACGCGCGTCACTGCGCCGATTCCGGGGCGGCTTGGATTGCGGCTGGTTGACGCAGGCAATATCGTTCGCTCATCCGATGCGCTCGGCCTCGTTGTCATCACACAGATCGATCCCATTACCGTGGTGTTCACCATTCCACAGGATAACCTTCAGCGCGTATTGCAACGCTTGAAAGCGGGCGAAAAGCTGGCGGTGGATGCGTGGGACCGGGAGCAGAAAAACAAACTCGCCGTCGGCACGCTGATCACCGTTGACAACCAGATCGACACCGCCACCGGCACCATCAAGCTCAAAGCGCAATTCCCAAACCCGCAGGGGCTCTTGTTCCCGAATCAGTTTGTGAATGTGCGCATGGTCGTCGAAACGAAGAAAGACGCGACCGTCATTCCGATGGCCGCCATCCAGCGCGGCGCACAGGGCACGATTGTTTACGTCGTCAAGGAAGACAAAACGGTATCGTTGCGTCCCGTGAAAATGGGTGCTGTTGAGAATGATTTTGTGGCCATTGAATCCGGCGTCAAACCGGGCGAAATGGTGGTCACAGACGGCATTGATCGCCTGCGTGAAGGCGCAAAGGTTGAAGTCACCACACCATTCGTGCCGCGCGCTCGCGGCCCAGGCGGAGGTGACCCGAGCAAGCGCGGCAACCGACAGGGTAAAGGTGATGCAGCGCAAGTCCCGCCGCCGGGAGTGGGCGCGCCACCATCCGCGCCAGCGAGCACCAAGCCCGCGACCGATAAGCCAACTGCGCCCGCTGCGGGTAATGCTGCAAAGCCATCCCCGACCGAAACGGCCAAGCCTGCAGCCGCACCGCCTGAACCGCCGAGAGCGGGCGGCTGGCGCGACATGAGCGACGAGAAAAAGGCAGAACTCAGGAAAAAAATGGAAGGTATGTCCGACGAGCAAAAGGCGGAATTCCGCAAGAAGATGCGGGAGCGCGCCCAGCAAGGCGCGCAAAACTAGACAAGTGATTTAGCAATGAATCCCTCACGCCTATTCATTCTGCGACCGGTGGCGACCTCGCTGCTGATGATCGCGATCCTGCTGGCCGGTTATCTCGGCTACAAGCAATTGCCGCTTTCTGCTTTGCCCGAAGTCGATTACCCGACCATTCAGGTTATCGCGCTTTATCCCGGTGCCAGTCCCGATGTGGTTGCCTCCGGCATTACCGCGCCGCTGGAGCGCCAGTTCGGGCAGATGCCGGGCTTGAAACAGATGTCGTCGACCAGCTCGGGTGGGGCGTCGGTGATTACCTTGCAGTTCGAGCTCTCACTAACGCTCGACGTTGCCGAACAACAGGTGCAGGCCGCGATCAATGCGGGCAGCAATTTGCTGCCGACCGATCTGCCCGCGCCACCGACTTATAGCAAGGTAAACCCGGCCGACGCGCCTATCCTCACTATCGGCATCACCTCGAAAACCATGCCGATGCCGCGCGTGCAAAATCTGGTCGATACCCGCATCGCACAAAAAATTTCGCAGCTAGCTGGCGTTGGTCTCGTCACACTTTCCGGCGGCCAGCGGCCTGCCGTGCGCGTGCAAGTCAACCCCAAAGCCCTGGCCGCGACCGGCATCGGGCTCGATGATGTGCGCACCGCTATCGGTGCCGCAAACGTCAATCAGGCCAAGGGCAGCTTTGATGGGCCATTGCGCGCCTATACGATAGACGCCAATGACCAATTGAAGTCCGCCGCAGAATATCGTTCCATCGTCATTGCCTATAAATCCGGCGCGCCGATTTACCTCACCGACGTGGCAGATGTCGTTGAAGATGCCGAAAATTTGAAACTTGCCGCGTGGATGAACGATACGCCCGCCATCGTTCTCAACATCCAGCGCCAGCCTGGCGCCAACGTGATCGAAGTGGTTGATCGCGTCAAACAATTGCTGCCCAATCTTGCTGCTACCTTGCCAGCCTCGGTCGAATTGATGGTACTGACCGACCGTACCGTCACGATTCGCGCCTCGGTGAATGACGTGAAGTTCGAACTGATGCTCGCCGTTGCGTTGGTGGTAATGGTGATATTCGTGTTCCTGCGTAATTTCGCGGCAACCATTATTCCCAGTGTGGCCGTCCCGCTTTCGCTGGTCGGCACCTTTGGAGTGATGTATCTGGCGGACTATTCGCTCAACAACCTTTCGTTGATGGCACTGACCATCGCTACCGGCTTCGTGGTCGATGACGCCATCGTCATGATCGAAAATATTTCGCGCTACATCGAGGAGGGTGACAGCCCCATGGAAGCCGCGCTCAAGGGTTCCGCGCAAATTGGCTTCACCATTATTTCGCTCACCTTCTCGTTGATTGCGGTGCTCATCCCGTTGCTCTTTATGGGCGACGTGGTCGGGCGTCTGTTTCGCGAGTTCGCCATTACGCTCGCGGTCGCGATCCTGATTTCAGCCGTCGTCTCGCTGACGCTCACGCCGATGATGTGCGCGCGGCTGCTGAAACATACGCCTGAAGAAAAGCAGAGTCGTTTTTACAAGGTGACTGGCCGCTGGTTTGACAACATCATTGCGCGCTACGGCGTGATGCTCAATTGGGTGCTGGATCGCCAGACGCTGACCTTGATCGTCGCCATCGGCACGCTTTTATTGACAGTGCTGCTGTATATTTTTGTGCCCAAGGGATTTTTCCCGCTGCAGGATACCGGCGTTATACAGGGAATCTCGGAGGCGCCGCAGTCGGTATCGTTCCTGAGCATGTCGCAGCGGCAGCAGGCATTGGCGCAGGCGGTACTCGAAGATCCTGCCGTGGAAAGTGTGTCGTCGTTTATCGGTGTCGATGGCATCAATACCACGCTCAATAGCGGCCGCATGCTTATCAACTTGAAGCCGCACGGCATGCGCAGCGTCAATGCCACCGGGGTGATTGAGCGGATGAAGCCGCGCCTCGACAAGCTCGAAGGCATCAAGCTCTATATGCAGCCGGTGCAGGATCTTACGATTGAAGATCGCGTCAGCCGCACCCAATACCAGTTCACGCTCGAAAGCGCGAATCCAGCAGAACTGGGCGAATGGACGCACAGAATTGTCGACAAGCTCGCCACACTGCCGGAGCTCGCCGATGTCGTGTCTGATTTGCAGGATCAGGGCTTGCAGGCTTACCTCAATATTGATCGCGACACAGCAGCGCGTCTGGGGGTGACGCCGTTGTCAATCGACAATGCGCTTTACAACGCGTTCGGCCAGCGGCTCATTTCCACGATATTCACCCAAACAAGCCAGTACCGCGTCGTGCTCGAAGTCAAGCCCGAATACAAGCTTGGCCCGCAGGCACTGAACGATATTTACGTGACCTCGTCGAACGGGCAGCAGATACCGATCTCCGCCGTCGCGACCGTGATTGAAAAACCGGCGTCACTCGCGATCAATCACATCGGCCAGTTTCCGGCGACGACCATTTCATTCAATCTGCGGGCAGGTTATTCACTCGGCGACGCTGTGAAGGCAGTCGAAAGAACCGAACAGGAAATGGGCGTGCCGGCCAGCATACGCACCGGGTTTCAAGGTGCCGCACTGGCATTCCGCGCGTCGCTCACCAATACGTTATTCCTGATTCTCGCCGCCATCGTCACGATGTATATCGTGCTGGGGGTCTTGTACGAAAGCTACATCCATCCGATCACGATTTTATCGACGCTTCCATCGGCAGGTGTCGGCGCACTGTTGGCGCTGCTGTTATCGCGAAATGATCTGGGCATCATCGCCATTATCGGCATCATCTTGCTGATCGGCATCGTGAAAAAGAACGCCATCATGATGATCGACTTCGCGCTCGATGCGGAACGGCGACACAACATGCCGCCGCGCGAGGCGATTTACCAGGCCTGCCTGTTGCGCCTGCGTCCTATCCTGATGACGACGATGGCGGCACTGCTAGGGGCGTTGCCGTTGATGCTCGGCGGCGGGGTTGGCTCAGAATTGCGACAGCCGCTCGGTATCGTAATGGTCGGCGGATTGATCGTCTCGCAAGTGCTGACGCTATTTACGACGCCTGTCATCTATCTGGCATTTGATCGGCTCGCGCGGCGTGTGAACAAACGCGATGACGCTGGTCGTATGTCCGCAGTTCGTCCAGACGGCGCAGATTAGTGATGCATCCAATTTTTGTGACAAAGATTGGAAATAATTCGTCGTTCCCGCGTAAGCGGGAAGCCAGTGTCTTTCGTCAAACGACGCTGGATTCCCGCCTTCGCGGGAACGACGGACGGGGTGGGGAGCGCAGCCATGAAACTCGGAAACAACAATAGATGAACATTTCCGAACCCTTCATCCGTCGCCCGGTCGCCACTACGCTGCTGACACTCGGCGTCGTGCTGGCCGGCGCGATTGCGTTCACGCTGCTACCGGTCGCACCGTTGCCGCAAGTGGATATCCCGACCATCTCTGTCTCGGCCTCGCTACCCGGTGCCAGCCCGGAAGTGATGGCTGCCACGGTCGCGACACCATTGGAGCGTGCGCTGGGGCGCATTGCCGGTGTTAACGAAATCACGTCCCAGTCTTCGCTGGGCAGTACGCGCGTGACGTTGCAGTTTGATCTTAACCGCAGCGTTGATGGTGCCGCCCGCGATGTGCAGGCGGCGATACAGGCGGCGCGGCGCGAATTACCGACGAGCCTGCCAAATAACCCAACCTACCGCAAAGTGAATCCGGCGGATGCACCGTCGATTATTCTGGCGATGACCTCTGACACGCTGACGCAGGGGCAAATCTACGATGCGGCTTCAACCGTGGTGGCGCAGAAAATCTCCCAGATCGCAGGCGTCGGCCAAGTAACGGTGGGGGGCAGTTCGTCGCCTGCGGTGCGAGTCGAATTGAATCCCAACACGCTCAATAAATACGGCATCTCATTTACCGAGGTGCGTAACGCGATCAATGCTAATAACGCGAACCGACCCAAGGGTATCGTCGAGGATGGGGAGAAGAGTTGGCAGATTTACGCCAACGATCAGGCAAAGACCGCTGCCGATTACCTGCCCGTGATTGTCGCTTACCGCAACGGCGCGGCGGTACGTTTGGCCGACGTGGGCGAGGTGGTCGATTCGGTGCAGGATCTGCGCAACGCCGGCATCACAAATGGCAAGCCGTCGGTGGTGCTGCTGGTCACCACCCAGCCCAACGCCAACATTATCGAGACCGTGGATCGCGTGATCGCGATGGTGCCGGCATTGCGGGCATCGATTCCCGCCACGGTTGACCTAAAGGTCGTGATGGAACGTACCACCACCATTCGCGGCAGCCTGCGCGAAGCCGGTCGGACGATGGCTATCGCCGTCGGGCTGGTCATCATGGTGGTGTTCCTGTTCCTGCGTAACTGGCGGGCCACGTTGATCCCGGCGGTGGCAGTGCCGGTGTCGCTGATCGGCACGTTTTCGTTTATGTATGTGCTGGGTTACAGCCTCGACAATCTTTCCCTGATGGCCTTGACCGTCGCGACGGGCTTTGTGGTGGATGACGCCATCGTGGTGCTGGAGAACGTGTCGAGGCATCTCGAAAAGGGCGTCCCGCCATTTGAAGCGGCTCTAAAAGGTGCGCGCGAGGTGAGCTTCACGGTGGTATCGATGACGCTGTCGCTGATCGCGGTGTTCATTCCCATCTTGCTGATGGGCGGCATCATCGGGCGGTTCTTTCGCGAGTTCGCGGTCACCCTGTCGATTGCCATCCTGGTGTCGTTGATCGTATCTCTCACCACCACACCGATGATGTGCGCGCGCCTCCTGCGCTCGCCGGAGCCGGATAAACCAAGAACGCCAGGCCGCTTTGCACGCTGGTGTGATGCCGTGATTGGCAGCGTCTATAAAGGGTATGAAAGAAGCCTGACCCTGGCGCTAAGGTTTCCATTCATCGTTTTTCTGACGCTGGTGGCAGCCATCGGGCTTAACGTCTATTTGTATATGATTGTGCCCAAAGGCTTCCTGCCGCAGCAGGATACCGGTCGCATCATGGGTTTTATTCAGGGCGACCAGAGCAGTTCGTTTCAGGCGATGCGCGGCAAATTGACCGAGTTTGTCGACATCGTCATGACCGATCCCGCCGTCGAGAATGTCGTCGCCTTTACCGGTGGTGGCCAGCGCAATGGCGGACAGATGTTTATGTCGCTGAAGCCGATCAGTGACCGCGACGCGTCGGCGGATGCAATTGCGGCGCGTTTGCGAATCAAGCTGGCGAAAGTGGCCGGCGCTAATTTGTTCCTGACCCCGGCACAGGATTTTCGTGGTGGCGGGCGGCAATCGAATGCGGGTTACCAGTTCACGCTGCAGGGTGACGATGTGACCGAGTTGCGAAAATGGACACCACTTTTGCAGAATGCGCTGCAGGACGTGCCTGAGCTGACTGACGTAAACAGCGATCAGCAAGCGCGCGGTCTGCAGATGAGCCTGATTATTGATCGCGCCACCGCCTCGCGGATGGGCGTCACACCGGCCATGATCGATACGGCGCTCTATCTTGCCTTCGGGCAGGCACAGGTATCGACGATTTATTCGGAACGCAATCAATACCGTGTGGTCATGGAAGTGGCACCCGAATATTGGCAAAGCCCGGAATCGTTGAACGCCATTTACGTCCTCTCTCCCATTCGCGGACAAGTGCCGTTGTCGGCTTTCTCACGCTACGAGCCGACCACAGCAGCGCTGACAGTTAATCATCAGGGGCAGTTTGCGGCGTCCACCATATCGTTCAATCTGCAACCAGGCATCTCACTCTCGACCGGCATACAAAAAATCCGCGACACCATGGCGCGCATCAGCGTGCCTACCAGCATCACCGGCACGTCGCAGGGCACAGCGCGGATTTTCCAGCAAGGCCTCGACAATCAGCCCTGGCTCATTCTGGCGGCACTCATCACCGTCTACATCGTGCTGGGCGTGCTGTATGAGAGTTACGTACATCCGATCACTATCCTTTCTACGCTGCCATCAGCCGGGGTGGGTGCACTGCTGGCACTGATGGCGGCGGGGAGTGAATTCTCGATCATTGCGCTGATAGGAGTGATATTACTGATCGGCATCGTCAAGAAGAACGCGATCCTGATGATCGACTTTGCCATTTCGGCCGAACGCGATGAAGGCAAATCGGCGCACGACGCGATATTTGAGGCATGCATGTTGCGCTTTCGTCCCATCATGATGACAACGCTGGCCGCATTGCTGGGCGCAATCCCGTTGGCCATCGGCTATGGCGATGGTGCCGAATTGCGACGCCCGCTGGGCATTTCAATCGTTGGCGGTTTGATTGTGAGCCAGTTGCTTACGCTGTACACGACACCGGTGGTGTACCTATATATGGATCGTTTCCGCGTGTGGAGTAAAAGCAAATTTGCACGCAATCGCGGGAACGTCGCTTTGGAGACTCGATGAAGCCCAGCAATATTTTGTGCGCCGCTATCGGCGCGACCCTGCTCGGTGGTTGTGCCATTGGGCCTGACTATCAGCGGCCCGCAGTTGAAACGCCGATTGCCTTCAAGGAAACGGCTGGCTGGAAGGTCGCCGAGCCGCGCGATGAAATGGCGCGTGGAAAGTGGTGGAAGATATTCGGCGACAGCGACCTCGATGCACTGATCGAGCAGGTCAATATCTCCAATCAAAGTTTGAAGGCCGCAGAGGCGCGCTATCGTCAGGCGACCGCGTTGACGCAATCCGCGCGGGCTGGCTATTTTCCGACGATTTCTGGCAATGCCAGTTCCACTCGAAGCCGTAGTGCTGCCGCGCGATCAACAGGTAATAACGACGCGGTCACGAATTACAACCTCACGCTGAGCGCGGGCTGGGAAATCGATGTGTGGGGTCGCATCCGCCGGTCCGTCGAAGCCAATGACGCGAGTGCGCAGGCGAGTGCAGCCGACCTTGAGGCAGCACGGTTGTCGCTGCAATCGGAGCTGGCGACCAACTATTTCCAATTGCGTGTGAACGATGCACAAAAACAGCTCTTCGCGGACACCATTGTTGCCTTCGAAAAATCGCTCGAACTTACTCGCAACCGCTATGCCGTTGGCGTGGCGGGTAAAGTCGATGTCGTGCAAGCTGAAACGCAATTGCTCAGTGCGCAGGCGCAGTCGATTGATCTCGGCGTGCAGCGCGCCCAACTTGAACACGCCATTGCGGTTCTGATCGGCAAAGCGCCGACCGGTGTTTCAGTAGTCAACATCGAGTCCAACGCCGGCACCAAGGTCGACTGGAAAGTCGCGATGCCCGTATTCCCGGTGGGATTACCCTCGACGTTGCTCGAACGCAGGCCCGATATCGCCGCCGCTGAACGCCGTACTGCCGCCGCAAACGCGCAGATCGGTGTCGCCAAGGCAGCATATTTCCCGACGCTGAGTCTTTCCGGTTCGGGCGGCTTTTCAAGTCCCACGCTCGCCAATTGGATTTCGGCACCGAATCGTGCCTGGTCGCTGGGGCCATCGCTCGCGGCAACAATATTCGATTTCGGCAAGCGCGGCGCATTGTCCGACCAAGCTATTGCGTCATACGACCAGACGGTCGCCACCTACCGCCAGACCGTTCTGGAGGCATTCCAGGATGTGGAAGACAACGTCGCCGCGCTCAGAATTCTGGGGCAGGAAGCCAAGGTGCAGGCGGAAGCCGTCAGAGCAGCGCGCGAATCGGTGGCGCTGACAATCAATCAATACAAGGCCGGGACGGTGAGCTACCTGAGTGTGGTCACCGTGCAGACGGCGTTGTTGTCGAACGAGCGCACTGCGGTTGGCTTGCTGGGGCGAAGGCTCAACGCGACAGTCGGGCTGGTGCGTGCGCTCGGTGGCGGGTGGAGTGCGTCGGATCTGGTGACGGTGAAGTAAAAATGACAAGCACTAATACTGGCGAGCCTTTCAGGCCGTTTTAAGTCTGCAAGCCGCGCCAGTGCTAGTGTCAGACAATCTTGAAATGCGGATTCTGGATCAGCCCAACGACATTGCCAAACGGGTCCACCACTGTCGCCACTAAAATACCGTCGCCGACATCCTTGACCTCACTTTGCGGTTTCGCGCCCAACGCGACCATGCGCGCAAATTCGCCGTGAGCATCGTCAACGCCCCAATAGGTGGTCGGACTATCTCCTGCATCCTCGTCGCCCGGCGGTAGCAGTCCGAGCTCGAATCCGCCAACATTGAAGCCCACGTAAAACGGCTCGTTGAAATAGGGCGCATGGCCGATAACGCTGGTGTACCACGCGGTCGCTTTAGCGAGATCGCTTGAGGGATAGATGATGGTTCGCAAGCCCTTAAACATATGTGCCTCCTTGTTCGGCCATCGCCGTCAGCGATTGAAGATCGACAACGTATAGTTCGTCAACGTCAAGCCGATCTTCCCGTCTGCGGAAACTTCGTTGTTGAAGCTGAAATTGTCGATTGCGTAGTCAGCGATATCGGGTGACAGCAGAGGATCAACTGCGCGCGCCTTGGCAATGACAAAAGCGATGTCTTGTTTGCGCAAGCGGAAGCCAAACTGGGTGGATGCCGGAGGACAGCTGCCGGTGTTGTTCGCGGTGTTACACCAAAATTCATTGCCAGAAAGCTTTACGCCGAATCCTGGATTGTCGCGAAATATCGTCGCGACGATGGCATTTCCGAAGCCAAAGTCCTTGAAAACGAAAACGCCTTCCGGACTGGTTGGTAACGGCACCACTGCTGCCGCGCCGATGGTGATGTAGAAATTGCGACGGCTTTTAGTGTCGATCATTTCAATGACCGGGTGGCTTTGGGCGTATCCCTGTTCATTGGCGCGCTGCATTGTTTTGACGAGCAGACCAAAGGAAAGCTCGACATCGCGGTTCACGCTATCTTTCCACGGCATGACACGGCGATCCGTGTCGCCCGGTGCCGGCGGCGTGGTGGTGAATTGGTAGATTGGGTTGACGCTGGTAGCGGGAATCGAGGTTGTCAGATCAAATCCGTTGACGTGGATGCCAATGTCCGCGCTGTTCGCTCTCGTTTGCGCGAATGAACGGTTATCGATTTCATAAAGGTTACCTGCGGTTTGCGCAGTATGTACGTCCCCAGTTGTTCCCGTTCGACGCGAGAACGGGATGACAGCCGGATCAGTCTGCGTTTGCTGATTCAACGGAATAATTCTTGGCATTTCCGCCTGCTGATTGATACCGACGCAACCACCGAGCCCGGTGACCTCATCTTCGCAAAGTGCACTTCGAACCACACGTGCAGGCACGAGCGTGAAACTGGCGGCTGGTGTTTCAGTAGTGGGCGGCGTGGGTATTGTGGGCATCGTCGAACTGCCGCCGCCGCCACCGCAAGCCGAAATGATGAGCAACATCGCGACGATTCCAGCGGCGAATAAAAATTGAGTGGTGAATTTACTCATGGGAGCGTCACTTTTTCACTTGCCATATTTTTTCCAATCGGGATGCGCGACGCGCAATTCCCGCTGCTGCTCGACCAGCACCTGATAAAAAGTGAGGCGCGTGGGATCAATTTTTCCCTGCTCACCAGCCTTGATGACGTTGCAACCCGGCTCATCGATATGCGCGCAATCGTTGAACTTGCAGGTGCCGATGAAGGGCCGAAAATCCGGCATGGCATAGGCGATATCTTCGTCGGGCAAATGCATCAGGCCGAACGACTGCAAGCCCGGCGAATCCATGATCGCGGTCTTTTCATCGAGCCGGTACATGCGCGTGTAGGTCGTGGTGTGTTTGCCGGAATCAAGCGCTTCGGAGAAATCAGCCTCCTTGGCCACTTCGCGCATGACCAGATTATTCACGGTACGCGATTTGCCCATGCCCGATTGTCCAACCAGCAATGTGGTTTTGCCATCAAGGTAAGGCCGCAGCGGTTCCACATCGAATTTGGCCGACATCGGCATGACCGGATAGCCGATTTTTTCAAAATGCGCGAGGCTCTTTCTCGCTTTCTCAAACTCCGGCAAATCTTTTTTGTTGAGCATGATGAACGGCTTGATATCGGCCGCCTCGCAAGCTACCAGACACAGGTTCAAAAACATCTCCGAGAAACTTGGCCGTGGTGCCACGATGATGACGGCCTGATCGATATTGGCGGCCAGCGTTTTTTCACGCCAGGCATCTTTCCGAAAAAGCACATTTTTGCGCGGATGGATTTCGTCAATGCGCGCATGTCCGGGACTGGACATGCTGACTTCAACAAAGTCACCACAGGCGACATCCTGCTTCTTGCCTTTGCGCGTACAAACCAGCGGTTTGCCGTTTTCAAGTTCAGCCAGATATTCGCGACCAAAGTCGCCAGTGACGAGCGCACGCATCAGTGGCTTAGCAAAGCATCAAGCTTCGCGGCGCAAATGAAATCGTTCAGCGTTATGCCACCTGCATCGTGGGTGGAATAGGCCACCACGCATTTGTTGTAGTGCACGCTCATGTCGGGGTGATGATCCTCCGCGTGCGATACCCATGCGGATGCGTTCACGAAGGCCATCGTTTCGTAATAATTTTTGAAGGCAAATGTTTTCCTGATTTCTTTGCCGATCTGCTCCCAGCCTTTCAATGCGCCCAGATTGTTCTTAACGTCGGTATCGGAAAGTGCAGTGGCCTGACCACCCGGCGCGCAGTGCATTTCGGAAAGGGCGGTCATGGTCAACGCCGTCTCCCGTTCGCCCCCGGCTTCAGACGTGCCGGGGCAGGCTCTGAGCTGGGGTTGAAGGGTCTTGATGAGCAGAGAGGCTTCGACAAGCTCAGCCCGAACGGATTTTTATCATTTCGCATGGGTTGTCGTTGGGAAAAAGTGGTCATGTTTGCATCGCTTTCAAATGGGCGATCCGGATCGCGGCGGGCGGATGTGAGTCGTAGACGGCAGAGTGCAGCGGGTCTGGCGTAAGTGTGGAGGCATTGTCACGGTAGAGCTTTACAAGCGCGGTGATGAGATCACCCGCATGCGTTTGCTGCGCGGCGTAAGCATCGGCTTCGAATTCATGCTTGCGCGAAATCAGACTGCTCAATGGCGTGAGCCAAAATGTGAATACCGGCAGCACCAGAAAAAATAACGCCAGCGATATTGCAACATGCGGTGCCGCGCCATTCAACGGGAATCCAACGCCCGTGTAAAACCAAGGCTTGTCGATTACCCAACCCATCAACGCAAGAATTACCAACGTGAGCGCAAACTGCCCGATGATCATCTTGGTGATGTGTTTGCGTTTGAAGTGTCCCAGCTCATGCGCCAGCACGGCCTCGATTTCTGGCGGCGAGAGGCGCGAAATCAGCGTATCGAAAAACACGATGCGCTTGGTTTTGCCGAGGCCCGTAAAATAAGCGTTGCCGTGACTGGAGCGCTTGGAGCCATCCATTACGAACAAGCCGCTTGAGGTAAATCCGCAGCGTGTCAGCAAACTCTCGATCCGCTCCTTGAGCGAGAGATCAGCAAGTGGTGAAAATTTATTGAACAGCGGGGCGATGTAGGTCGGATAAATCACGATCATGGCCAGGCTGAATACCAGCCACACCAGCCAAACGTAAAACCACCACAGCGAACCCATTTTCTCCATCAACCAAAAAGTGACGAGCAACAGCGGAATGCCAATGGCGGCAGCGAGTGCGAAGCCCTTGACGGCATCGAGTAGATAGAGCTTCAGCGTCATTTTATTGAAGCCAAATTTTTGCTCGATGACAAAAGTGCGGATCAGATCGAACGGTGTGGAGACAAATGACGAGACAATCATCAGCCCGGCGAAAATTGCCAGCCCCAACGCATAAGGACCGCTGAACCAGTTGGCCGCGAATTGCTGGATCAGCAACATGCCGCCGCCCACGGTAAGGGCGAGCAATAGCAATAGGTCAAAAACGCTTTCGACCAAACCGAGCCGGTTTTTCTCGATCGTGTAGTCGGCTGCTTTCTGATGTGATTCCAGCGTGATCGATTCCGTGAATTCAGCAGGCACGGCAACGCGATTGACGCGCACGTGTGCAATGTGCCGCAACGTGAGGACGCTGGCGAAGGCGAAGCTCAGGGCCACGAACAAAAGAAAAATAAGAGTAAAGGCGGGTGCGGTCATCGAAAGTGTCGGTTGTGAATCATGAGAAAATGGAGCATCCCTCCATTTTACGGCGCATTTGACGCCATTCGACACCCAACCGAGACCCCGACATGCCCCAAGACCAAAACAACCTCATCTGGATCGATATGGAAATGACCGGTCTGGTACCCGAAACCGACCGCATCATCGAGGTCGCCATCGTCGTCACCGACGCCAATCTCAACACCATCGCCGAAAGCCCGGTGCTGGTGCTGCATCAACCAGATGCCGTGCTTGACGGCATGGACTCGTGGAACAAATCCACCCACAAAAAATCCGGCCTCATCGACAAAGTGAAAGCATCAACACTCACCGACGCTGATGTCGAAAACCAGATGATTGAATTTCTAAAACTGCATGTGCCCGCCAGCACCTCGCCCATGTGCGGCAATTCGATCTGTCAGGATCGCCGCTTCATGGCGCGCGGCATGCCCAAGCTGGAAGCGTATTTTCATTACCGCAACCTCGATGTGTCCACGCTTAAAGAGTTGGCCAAACGCTGGAAGCCCTCGATCATGGCGGGCATGAAAAAGCACGGCAAGCATGAAGCGTTGGCTGATATTTACGAGAGCATTGAAGAGCTCAAGTATTACCGGGAGCATTTTTTGCAGGTGGAGTAGGGTCAGAGTTTTAGGAACAAAAAGCTTAGTAAACCCATAGGTTGGGCTTGCTTGATCAGCCCAACAATATCAGTCGTGTCGATTCATGCAAATTGATCTGCAATATGAAGTTGGGTTGGTAAATCTAGCCCGACCTATGTGCGAAAAAATTTGGCACAGTGGATTTTGAATGGAGCAGGACTATGGGTCGAAGTAATGCTCGTCGCAAAGCGCTTCTTCAAGATAACCCGAACTGCATTTATTGTGGTGACGTGGCTACAACGGAGGACCACTGCCCGCCTCGGTCGATATTTTTCGGGCGCGCTTGGCCAGAAGGCTATTCCTTTTCGGCCTGTAATGCATGCAACGAAGCTTCCTCTCACGACGAACTCGCTATTGCGCTGCTCGCGAAGTTCGGCGCTAAATCGCCGCCAGTGATCGCAAATAGATTGCACGGGTCCAAGAGTTCTAAGGCACAGGATTCTGAATTTGAGGCTTTGGTGTTAGGCGTAGTAAACAACCATCCTGGCTTGGTAGATGAAATGCTTGGAGTGACCAACGAGCAACGCTGGAAGGCGGCAAAAAAGCTAGGGCATCAATCGCAATACAGCGCCGCCTATCAAGATTTCCATATCGTAACCATTCCAAAGCGACTCCACGATATCGTAAAACGATTTGCAGCAAAGTTGGCGAAGTCGCTTTATCACAAGCACACGAGTCGAATTTTTCCTGTGGTCGGCTCAATTCGACTGAAATGGATTACGAATGCCGACCTCGCTCTAGAAAACAACTGGTTTGTGAGATTTGCCGCAATGCTCGGCGGTGTACCAGTACTCCGACGTGCAGGCGCGGATCTGAAGGACCAATTCGACTACGACTACGCAATTTCTCCAGCCCATGATCTCGCGGCATTTTCGGTTACCTTTAGCACAGCAGTTGGTATGACCATCGTCATGACTACCGAGGTCAACGCGTGGGAGCGAATCGAATCAAATGCGAAAGACCGTGGTGTAACCGTAAATAACGTATTTACAGTAGTTAACTACCCTCCATGAGAGGCGTCTCCTCCGGATCTGGACCCTCATTTTTTCGAAGATAGCCCGTAGGTTGGTCTTGCTTAATCAGCCCAACAATACCAAGCATGTTGATCGATCAAGATTGATCCGCTATTTGATGTTGGGCTGGTAAATCTAACCCAACCTATTGGCTTTCACAGGCCCCGCCGCAACATCGTTTGACATAGTAAACTAACCTCTATTAGTTCACTATGAGGTCGTTATGCTCATCGTCAATATCCACGATGCTAAAACGCAACTTTCCCGCTTGGTCGAACAGGCGTCACAGGGTGAGGCGTTCATCATCGCCAAGGCAGGCAAGCCGATGGTGAAGGTGATTCCGCTTGGGAAAGCGGAGGCGGGAACGATGAGTCGCTTGGGCTTCATGGCCGGAGAATGCGCCGTTCCGGATGATTTCGACCAAATGGGTGGTGACGAAATTGCGCGACTCTTCACAGGGAAAAACGCTTGAACCTGTTGCTCGATACCCACTTGCTGCTGCGGGCTGCAAGCGAGCCTGAACGCCTCTCTCCGAAAGCGCGCGCGTTATTGCTTGACCCGAACAATCAACTCCTGTTCAGTGCGGCCAGCCTATGGGAAATATCCATTAAGAACGGGCTTGATCGCGCCGACTTCAAAGTAGACCCGCGCCGTTTGTGGCGTTTGCTGTTGGTCAACGGCTATCGCGAACTCCCAGTCAGCAGCGAACACACGGTCGCCGTGAATGAGCTGCCGCCATTGCACAAAGACCCCTTTGACCGCATTCTGGTTGCGCAAGCGCGCGCGGAGGGATTGTTGCTGTTAACTGTAGATAAGGCGGTCGCGAAATATGGCGATGGGGTGCGAAAAGTATGAAAGCTCACTTCGCACTATGGAATCTCGGCTTTCGGCCGTTCTACCTGCTCGCGACGATTTTCGGTGCGCTCAGCGCGCTGCTCTGGGCGGCGCAGTTTTCGGGCCTGCTGCGTTCCACACACTTGCAAGGCTCTGTATGGCATGCGCACGAAATGCTGTTTGGATTTACCACCGCCGTTATCGCCGGCTTTCTGTTGACGGCGGTGCGCGCGTGGACGA
>JAYURJ010000042.1:0-5982 GCA_043756275.1 Betaproteobacteria bacterium
GCCATCGGCCACGCCAAAGTCTCCCACGCCATAAAGGCAAAGAATACGCAGATCGCGCCAGCGATAAGCCCGAATTTGCGACCCTCGGGATGGACAGGCGGAAACGCCCATTTGGCGACCCCGGCTCCCCGGTTGGTCAGTTCTTTTTTATTCATAGCGTCGTGTTCTAAGCTCTGTTGGCCGATGTTACAACCTTTAGCTGACATCACAGGCGCTCGTGTTGCGTAGAAGACGGCAAAATTCTGTCGACTTGTGCCTGCTAAACCGTGCCTCACCATAAACTTGCTCATCAGCAAAATCTTGCTATGGCGCTGCGAACAACAGGCAAAAACATCCTCAGGAAAGCGCACACTCCATGGCAAAAATTAAGGTGAAAAACCCCGTCGTAGAATTGGATGGCGACGAAATGACTCGGATTATCTGGGAATGGATTCGTGAACGCCTGGTTTTGCCTTATCTCGACATAGACTTGAAATACTACGACCTTGGCATGGAATATCGGGACAAGACCGACGATAAGGTCACCGTCGATTCCGCCAATGCGATCCGCGAATTTGGCGTTGGTGTTAAATGCGCAACGATTACCCCCGATGAAGCGCGCGTCGAAGAGTTCGACCTGAAGAAAATGTGGAAGTCGCCAAACGGTACGATCCGCAATATCCTTGGCGGTGTAGTGTTTCGTGAGCCGATTGTGATTCAGAACGTTCCGCGCCTGATCCCTGGTTGGACCGACCCCATCGTCATTGGTCGGCACGCTTTTGGTGACCAGTATCGCGCGACAGATTTTCTCGTTCCCGGCCCCGGCAAGCTGCGTTTGGTTTGGGATGGCGATGATGGCCAAAAAATCGATGAAGAAGTATTCCAGTTTCCATCACCCGGCGTTGCTATGGCAATGTACAACCTTGACGACTCCATCAAGGGATTTGCGCGCGCCTGCTTCAACTACGGTTTGGAGCGCAATTATGCCGTGTACCTCTCGACGAAAAATACCATCCTGAAAGTGTATGACGGTCGCTTCAAAAATATTTTCCAGGAAATTTACGACACTGAGTTTGCAGGCAAGTATGACGCTGCCAAGCTGACTTACGAACATCGTCTCATCGACGACATGGTTGCCTCCAATTTGAAATGGAGCGGTGGCTATCTATGGGCGTGCAAAAATTATGATGGCGACGTTCAATCCGATACGGTCGCGCAAGGTTACGGCTCGCTGGGCCTGATGACATCGGTGTTAATGTCGCCGGATGGAAAAACCGTTGAAGCCGAAGCCGCACACGGCACCGTTACGCGTCATTACCGTATGCACCAGCAGGGCAAACCGACTTCTACAAACCCGATCGCATCAATCTACGCCTGGACGCGTGGCTTGATCTTCCGCGGCAAGATGGATGGCACGCCTGAAGTGATCAAGTTTGCCGAAATGCTCGAAAAAATATGTGTGGATGTCGTTGAGTCCGGCAAGATGACCAAAGATCTGGCGATCCTGATTCGTCCTGACCATCCTTACCTGACCACCGAAGAATTCCTCGGCGCAGTGGATGCTGAACTCCAGCGACGCATGAGCTAGGGAATCGCTGATTAAGTCCTTCGACAGGCTCAGGACAAACGGACACTTAATGATTCCGTTCGTGGTGAGCTTGTCGAACCACATTCAAATTTGACTTGATCAGAGGTTCCCTAGATTTTTATTTTTAGCGTTTGCAGCATCAAGACGGCTTCCCGCAATATTGTGTGGAAGCCGTTTTTATTTCATGTAACGATGATTATCGTTAATAGTGAATCGGCAGATTTTCGTCGAGGATGGTGATCGATTTTCGCTGCACGTCGATATAGCCCTGTTGCATCAGGTCATGCAGGGTGCGGTTCACCATTTCTCGCGATGCCCCCACCATGCCGGCCAGGTCTTTCTGGGTAAATGGTTCGCCAACGACTTTTCGGCCATTTGACACGATAGCCAGCTCCAGCAAGGTTCGCGAAACACGAGACGAAATATTCATCAGCGCCAGCGTACTGATTTTTCGATCAGCATCGCGCAAGCGTCTGGCCAACGTTTCCAGCACACGCTTGGTGATATCGACCGAGCCATCCATGGCCTGCTGTAAAGATTTGTACGAAAGTGTTTGCAGATGGCAACGTTCCAGCGCCGCGACGCTGGCACTGCGCGGCTCCTGATCAAACATCGGCAACTCACCGAAAAACTCGCCCGCCGATAAAGTTTTGAGGATGACTTCGCGGCCCCCTTCGGTCATGTAGACCTTCACCTGACCCGATGCAATCACGAAGAAAGAATCAGCCAGCTCGCCTTGCCGCAAAATCACACCGCCCTTTTCAACCACCCGCCACGCAGTGTGCGCACCGATGCTGGCAAGCTGTTTTTCGGTGAGGGAGCTGAACAATGGGATGGCGTTAAGCATGTTCAGGCTGGATCGTTCCTGCGATGGTGGCCGTGGTTGCAAGCATGTTGCGCCATCCATCGCCCAATAATGCGGCGCAAAATATGCAAACGCTGATGAAAAAAGTGATCTGCTTCCGGCACCACCATCACGGCAATGTCACGCGGTCTGGCCCAGTTTAGGGAATCGATTAACGGCACCGTTTCATCTTTTTCGCCATGAATCAGCAACGTCGTTTCGGGAGCGACGCCCCCACTCTTCACATTCTGCCAGTGCGACATGCGCGAAAAACCCGGTGCTATCAAAATCATCTCCTGGCAATTCAACTGCTCGCTCGCTGCAAGTGTCACGGCCGCGCCGAACGAAAATCCTGACAGCCACAATGGTAGACCGGGGTGTACCGCGCGTGCATGCGCGACGACCGTCAACAAATCGGCTGTTTCACCGCGACCGTCATCGTGCACCCCTTCCGTTTTGCCAATGCCACGAAAGTTGAATCGATAGGTGGCGGCACCGGCGTCGAACAGTGCGCGCGCCAATGTCGTAGCGACCTTGTTGTCCATCGTCCCGCCAAACAGCGGATGCGGGTGTGCAACGACTGCGACGGCGGTCGGCATTTGTACTTCGCTGATATGTGCCGCGATTTCAATCGCACCTGCGGCACCATTGATTAGCGATTTACCGGTAGGGAAGGGGCTCGCCATAAAAAACTAAATTTTCAGACGCTCAACAACGCGCCCGTTCTGAATGTGTTCAGAAATAATTTCATCGATGTCGTTCTTGTCAACGTATGTGTACCAGACATTGTCCGGATAGACGACCAACACCGGTCCCTCAGAACAACGATCCAGACAGCCGGCAAGATTGATACGCACTTTGCCTTTGCCGCTCAAGTTCAATTTTTTGATACAACCCTTTGCGTAGTCCCGAATACCCTCCGCATCATGCTGGCTACAGCACTCGCGTCCGTCATCGCGTTCGTTCACACAGAAAAATACGTGATGCTGGTAGTAACTCATTGGCAACGCTTTTAAAAGAGAACCGATAGTCTAGTGTCTCAACATGGAAATATCGATACATAAAACGGCGTCTTTTTCCGCATGGCATCGTTGTTCGTCGTTGCCATATAGCTATGTCGCCTCCTCACGCCTTGCCCTGCGAAAAAATCCATCCGTTTTATTTGTATCGATATTTCCATGTTGAGACACTAGTTGGGGTCGCGATGCGTGACAAATAGCCACGCGAGAAAAAGAACAGTCACCAGCGGCCAGGTTTCGTGAATCCAGCGCGTCAAACTGGCAAAGTTGACGAGTTGCCCGTGCGGCCACCCGAACAGGCGCAGCGTTTCATCAAACGCACCGTAGATACTGGTTATTTTCGTCATCAAGCCGCCAGCAAATACAAACAGCGTCGCACAGAACGTACGCCAGCGGTAGCCGAAGCGCAAAAAATAGGCGGCCATGAACAAGCCAAACGTCAAGCCAAGCACTCGCGCGGGTGCCATCCAGTCGATCATTTGGGGCGCTTTCAACATCAACGATGCCATCGCCACCTTCATCGCGAAAGCGGCACCAAGCAGCGGGATCACTTTCAGCATTGTGTTTCGGCCCGGATGCATCAACAACGACACGAACAGCACGAAGCCACAGACATTGAGCATGATGCCGATCATCTGTGGCAATAGCACCGGCAAACTGTAAGCATCTGCGATCACCGAGTCGAACGGGTTGGCAATATGTCCAGCCTCAAAAAACGGAATCGCCGGATTCAGTTGCGCAACCATCCAGCAAGCCAGCAGAATCAGTCCCCAGTCGGACTCATTGGACGATAGAAAGTGTTGCCGCCGCCATTGCTGCCAACGTCCCAGCAGTAATCTGCCCGGTGCCGCCATTACCAGCGCCGCGCCCACGGCGCCGCCAGTTGTATTGGCCAACAAATCCACAATCGACGACACCCGGCTTGGCAAAAAAGATTGCAACGATTCCAAGACAGCGGAAAGCCCCATGCCCGCGACCAATACGAAACACCATCTTTGCGCGTCGTTCGTGATCCGAAACGGACCAATTCGATATCGCTCCCGCACCAACGTGGCCAGCATCGCACCGAACGGCGCATAGGCCGCGAAGTTCAGGAGGACATCGAACGTAATCACGTATCGTGGCCACGCAAACAGCGTGAACGCCTCCGGCCAGCGCCAGCCGACGAAAGGATTCAAGCTCGCGTACGCCAGCATCAACATATACGCAAGCAACGCGCCGCGGTCAGCTCGCATCATGCGCGTGCGTGTGTTGCTAAGCGTTGAGTCTGGTGCGGTAGACACGATAGGCGAGGTGGATGGCAAAGTGAATAGCCGGGCTAGGCGATCTTTTCGAGTTCACTCAAATAGCGCGCCGCATTGTCCACGTAATGGGTGGCGATCCCGCGCACCTGCGCTACTTCTTCATCGCTGAGTTGGCGCACCACGCGCCCCGGCGAGCCCACCACCAGCGAGCGATCGGGAATCAATTTGCCTTCAGGGATCAGCGAATTGGCACCGATTAGGCAATCGCGGCCGATCACCGCACGGTTCAATACTACCGCCTTGATACCGATGAGCGACCCTTCCCTCACCGTGCAGCCGTGCAACATCACCATGTGGCCGATACTCACGTTTTTCTCCAGCGTGAGTGCGACTCCCTCATCGGTATGTAACACCGAGCCGTCCTGAATGTTCACGTTTTCGCCGATGGTGATGGTGTCGTTATCGCCGCGAATCACCACGTTCCACCACACGTTGGCATTTTTGCCAAGCACCACATCACCGATAACGGATGCGTTGGGCGCGATGTAGTTGTTGCCGAGGAGCTGCGGGGTTTTATTGCCGAGTGCGTAAATCATGCCGGGGCCTTTGCCTGTAATGTTTTTTCGAGTACGATTTTTGCCCCGTTGTACGGTGCTTCAATCGGACGGCGTTCACCTGTTTCGGTAAACCCCATTCTCCGCCAGAAAACGAATGCTGCGTCGTTGTTATCGATCACCGCGATTCGCAGCGTATCGACGCCCGGCCACGTGTGCGCCATCGCTTCAATCGCCTCCACAGCACTTTGTCCCAAACCACGCCCGCGAGACGCGGGTGTGAGCAACAGCAAGCCGATGATCGCCTTGTGAGGCGCGTTCCAGCCGCGCACGACTTCAGCGATACCTTTGATCCGGTCGTCGGCGTAAAAGCCCAGCGTGAATTTGTCAGCCGCATGCATCCCCGGCGGGAGCGAGGTAAAAAAATCATCCACGTGCCATGCCATTGGAGCCACGCCCTCGACCAGTAAATTGTAATCGGCAGCAGCCATGATGACTGTCTCAACATCACAGCGATGCGCTGGCGATGGGGTGAGATGCCGCATCTCGAATTTGCACGCGTTCATGCAGCAATTTTAGCCAATTCAGGGCCGGTGTCTTGGTGCATGCAGGTAAACAAAAAACAAAACACGCCGCCCAGCGTGCCGTTTGGGGCAAAAACGCGGATTCAAGCACGAGTCCCGACAAGCGGTTGGCAGTTGAATGCTACCTCATAAGGGGTTAAGAAGCCGAGGCACTTGCGCGGTCGATGGTT
>JAYURJ010000043.1:0-5951 GCA_043756275.1 Betaproteobacteria bacterium
TTTTTTTCTTCGGCATGGATGCTCAGAGGCATCAAACCGCAGGCCAGTGATGCGCCAAAACTTGTCGAGAAGGATGCCACCATCTGGCAGGATGCCAAGGAAGGGTTAAGCCTGATCTGGAGGAATCCCATCTTGCGCTCTCTCGCCTGGGGCTTGGCCATTTGGCAATTTCTCAAGCACATGTATTTCGCCATCGTGATTCTTTTTGCCGCGCGCGATTTAGCACTTTCACCGGGCACAATCGGCGCGATCTGGATGATGGGCGGCGTTGGCTTTTTAATTGCGTCCTTCTGGGTGCAGCACGCCAACAAACGATTTGGTGTCGGGCGAGTCATGCTGGGCGGGCTGTTCTCTACAGGGGTCGCGTGGCTGATGATTGCCTTGGTGACGCCGGGCACCTGGACGAGCCTGCAGCTTGGTGTTGCCATCTTCGTGCTGGACCTTGGCGCGATGCTGTTCTTCATCAATTACCTGACGCTTCGACAATCAGTGACGCCGGATCACTTGCTCGGACGCGTCACCTCGACGATGATTTTTCTGTCGATTGCAGGTGCGCCGCTTGGCTCACTTGCCGGTGGCCTGATGGCAGAGCTATTCGGTTTGCGCACCACCATTGCGGTGGCTGGCGTTGGCGGACTTGCGCTTGGCTTGCTGCTGGCTAAAGTATCGCCATTGGCCGCCATGCATGAGTTGCCGACCACCACCACCTATGCACCGCCGTCGGTGGCATCGCCGCAGGAATTGGGTGCTGAGTAACTATGTTTCTAGCTTATTAGTTTAATAATGTATCAGCGAACACAACAAGCATTCGTCGTCCCCGCGAATGGTGAAGGCACGCCTTCACTCCAGTGACGTTTCGGCGAACGACGCTGGATTCCCGCCTACGCGGGAATGACGGCTTTTTTATCTGGATCAATGTAATGCAACAACACTAAAGCAAATGCGCAACACCCGCGCGCTCATCTTCCAATTCCTTGAGTGTCGCATCCATTTTGCCGCGTGAGAATTCGTCGATTTCCAGCCCTTTGATCACGGTGTACTTGCCGTTCTCACATGTCACCGGCACACCATACATCACGCCATCCGGAATGCCGTAGTTGCCATCAGACGGCACGCCCATCGTGACCCATTTGCCCTTGGTGCCCAGCACCCAGTCGTGGATGTGATCAATCGCCGCATTTGCTGCTGAGGCAGCGCTGGACAAACCACGTGCCTCGATGATCGCGGCACCACGTTTGCCGACGGTGGGGATAAACGTATTGCGATACCACTCCTGATCGTTCACGACCGCGGGTGCTGGCGCGCCGCCGATGGTGGCAAAGCGATAGTCCGGATACATGGTTGGAGAATGGTTGCCCCAGACAATCAATTTTTCAATCGACTCCACCGGCTTACCGGTTTTGGAAGCGAGTTGTGACAGCGCGCGGTTGTGATCCAAGCGCAGCATCGCGGTGAAATTTTCACGTGGCAAGCCGGGTGCGGATTTCATCGCAATGTAAGCGTTGGTGTTGGCAGGGTTGCCGACCACCAGCACCTTCACGCCACGCGAGGCGACCGCATCGAGCGCCCTGCCCTGCACGGTAAAAATGGCACCATTGGCTTCGAGCAGATCTTTACGTTCCATTCCCGGCCCGCGCGGACGCGCGCCTACCAGCAAGGCAACATCAATATCCTTGAACGCGGTCATCGGGTCCGAATGCGCGCTCATGCCCGCGAGCAACGGAAACGCGCAGTCATCGAGTTCCATCATCACGCCCTTCAGGGCTTTTTGCGCTTTCTCGTCGGCAATATCGAGCAATTGCAGGATGACTGGTTGATCCTTGCCGAGCATTTCGCCGGAAGCGATGCGAAACAAAAGGCTATAGCCAATCTGGCCTGCAGCACCGGTCACAGCGACGCGCATGGGGGTTTTCATAGGGGAACTCCGGAAGGGTGAACGTTTTAGGGGAAATACGGTGGGGCAAGTGCGGTAGGCAACAACGACGCTGCAAATTCAGCACACTATTATACAAAAATCAGCTTGCTCAAAATTCAAATGTCGTCATTCACGGCTGTGCCGCAACATTTTACTTTGTCATTTCGAACCCGGCCTTATCGGGTGAGAAATCTGCTGTTGTTGGGGTATCGGGCACAAGCAGATTTCTCGCTCCGCTCGAAATGACAGTATTTGTTTTAATCAAGCGGCTTCAACCCTTCGAGCAACGTCGGCACCAGCTCCGTCACGGTCGGGTGAATATGCATCCCACGACTAATCAGCGTATACGGCTTGTCGGCAGCCATCACTTCGACAATTGCCTGCACCACTTCGTCACCGGACATACCGAGTAGCGCAGCACCAAGGATGCGTTTGGTTTCGGCATCGACGACGATCTTCATAAAGCCCTGCGTTTCGCCCGCCTCACGTGCGCGACCCACGCGGGTCATCGGCATCTTGGCACCGAGCAATGGCCGCCCGGTTGCGCTGGCGTCGTTGAAACTCATCCCAACCCGTCCCAGCGGTGGATCAGTGAATAAGGCGTATGTGGGGATGCGATCAGTGACACGTCGCGACTCGCCATCGAAAAAGTTCGCCGCGACAATTTCATAGTCGTTCCATGACGTATGCGTAAACGCGCCGCGACCATTCACATCACCGAGCGCATAAACGTCCGGCACATTCGTTTCCAATTGATCGTTGACGATGATAAATCCGCGTGCGTCGGTATTGACGCCCGCACGATCAAGACCGAGTTCGCCGGTGTTCGGCGTACGCCCGGTCGCGAGCAGCAAATGCGACCCTTCGATTTTCGGTGCGCCGCTGTCACACGTCACACCGACAGCGATGCCTTCGCCATGCCGCTCCAAGCTGAGGCAAGTTGCGCCTGTGCGCACGGTGATGCCTTCACGTTCCAGAATGGCGCGGACTTCAGCCGACACATCCTCGTCTTCGCGGCCAATCAGTCGCGACCCCATTTCACAGACCGTAACCTCAGCGCCAAAGCGCCGATACATTTGCGCAAACTCAAGCCCGATATAGCTGCCACCAATGACGATCAGGTGTGGCGGCACAAAATCCACATCCATCATCGAGATGTTGTTCAACGTTGGCACACCTTCGATCCCGGTCAGCTTCGGCATGGTCGGGCGGCCACCGACGTTGATAAAAATCTTCTCCGCATTCAGTGCGCGTCCATCGACCTCGATCTCGTGCGCTCCCGTGAAGCGCGCGTGGCCGCGAATCACGGTCACGTTTTTCGCATTCGCCATCCAGTTGGTGACGCCGGTCCGTGAGACTTCAACGATGGCATCCTTGCGCGCTTTGACCGCATGCATGTCGATGCGCGGCGGCTGATTGAGCGTCACGCCGTACTCTGCTGCACGGCGCGCCAGCGCCGCCACCCGCGCCGATGCAACCAGTGTTTTGGTCGGAATGCAGCCGTTGTTCACGCACGTGCCGCCCATCAAGTCACGCTCGATCAGCACTGTCTTCAAGCCCTCCCGCCCGCAGCGCGCCGCCATTGCCGGCCCGGCTTGGCCTGCACCGATGACGATCACATCAAAATGTTCGCTCATGCTGATCTCTCCTTGAGTTTGCAGTTAAAACTACCAAACACTAGCACTGGCGCAGCTTCTGGCACGATTTTGCTTCAAACGGCAAGCTGGGCGGGCACTTTGCCTTTTGGCAATTCTATTGATCTGACGATTAGATGTGTAAAATTCTCTTTACTTTTCGTCGTTCCCGCGAAGGCGGGAATCCAGTGTCGTACGTCGAAAAGTCACTGGCTCCCCGCCTTCGCGGGGAAGACGATTTCAACATATTTAACCGCCGGATCAATAAAAATTTACCGTTCGTGCTGAGCTTGTCGAAGCACATTGGGCCATCCCATTTATTCCGCGTGGTCCGATCAACCCTTCGACAAGCTCAGGGCGAACGGGTTTGAGGTTTTTAGGTGTTCTTCTTTACTTCTTTTTAAGACTAATTACCATCACACCAACCAGCACCAGCGCAGCACCGCCAAGTTGCAACGCCGTCACCGGTTCGCCCAAGAATATGGCGCCCATAAAAATAGTGGCAATGGGGCCGATGGAACTAATCATCGCCGCATTCGATGATCCGATACGGCGCATGCCCTCCGCCATCATGATTACCGGCAACACCGTGGAAATAATCGCCATCCAGGTGACCAGCGAATAGACGCGCGGTGTTTGTGTGATCAACACAGTCGGCGCGTGCGTAATAAAAAAATGCACCGTAATCGCGATGGTCGACACAATCGACGCATAGGCCGCAAATCGCACCGCACCGATTCGCTTCACCATTTCGCCGCCGCCGACAAGATAGGCCGCGTAAAACACTGCCGAGAGCAACACCAATCCACTACCGATCAACACTTGGGCAGGATCAAATTGCAGATCGTGCACGAACACCAGCCCGATGCCGACGTAGCTGACGGCGAGCGCGAACACGTCGCGTTTGCCAATCTGGTAACCAAGTGCCAGCACCGATATCAGCACCACGATGGTGGGATTCAAAAACAAAATCAGCCGCTCAAGCGCTGCCGAGATGTACTGGAGCCCCCAGAAATCAAGCAGGCTCGCCGCGTAATAACCCATCAGCCCCAGCAACACCACCGCGCGCCAATCCCGATTCGACAACGCCTGCTGCCCGCGCGAGGACCACCACGCGATGAGCGCAAACAAAGGCAACGCGATCAGCATGCGCAATGTCAACAGCGTGACAGGGTCAACCGCGTTCTTGAATGCCGTGGGGTCTTCGTAAGCAAGCTTGACGAAAATGGCTTTGGCCGAGAACGCAATCGCCGATACGAGCACGAGTGCGGCACCGGAAAGGTCAGTTTTAGTGGCGCTGCTCAAGGTGCTGTCCGTGAATTATGTTTCCAACTCACGTTTGCGGGAGCAGGATCGATAGCGAAGGAAACATTATCTCGGATAATTCAACATCTTTTTGCGTCTGGCAAATACCGAGGGTGCGATTCAAAATGATGTGGAAGCGTGAATTGTTTTTGCTTCCCCCTTTGTAAAGGGGAACCGAGGGGGAGAGCGGAGCGAGGGGGCAATATGGGCCGTCGCATACGCCGTTGCGCGCATGTTTCATGATGCCGCAAATCCCTCCCAGCCTCCCTTTACAAAGGGAGGAGCCAAAAAACACATCACTTTGAATCGCACCCAAAAACCGACGCAATCGAGCCGAACTCCGTTTGAACCGCTATAATCTCGCCTGCGACTAAATGCTGCATCCGGAGAGGTGGTAGAGTGGTCGATTGCACCGGACTCGAAATCCGGCGTACTGTTATGCAGTACCGTGGGTTCGAATCCCACCCTCTCCGCCAATAGATAAGCCCATGACATTGATTTCATGGGCTTTTTTTATTTCCATGAAAAGACAACCCACAAACGAACCCACAATGAGCGATAAAATGTCCTCTCGCTTACTTGATCGGCGTTTCGGGCATGAGGACATCAACAGCAATCACAAATGCTACGGACTCACGCTGTGCCGAAATTGCTGCGAGTGGCGGGGTGTTTGAGCTCATAAATTGTGGTGGTTGAGCCGTGCTTAACCCAAACGTGTAGTAACTATTTTTTCGCATCCGGCTGGACTTTCTCGCGTTTCAAACGCTCAACTTCAAGTCTTGCCAGCGACGAAAAATTCCCGTTCGGATACTTTTCCAAATACAACTGGTACCCTTCAATTTTTCTGCCTTCTTTTGCACTCCGCCAGAATTCGCCTTCGATGGCTGCTTGTGAATCTCCCGAAAGTTTGGATGCAAAGAAAAATGGAACCCGAAATAGTGGGGTGTTATGAAATTCGGGCAGTTGCGTGTTTCTGCTTTCTTGCGCCACTAGCGTCTGAATGCGCTGGAACATCGGCGCTGCGGAAAGTCCCGAATCGCGCATTTCTCGAATCAGCGTCCGTGTAAACAGGCTATTCACACCGTCGACCCCATCCG
>JAYURJ010000044.1:0-18322 GCA_043756275.1 Betaproteobacteria bacterium
GCCGATGCGCAGCAGTGCGTGCAGCAGGCCGCTGTCACGCAGGTAGATCTTGGGGCTTTTCACCAGACGCTTCTTGAGGTTGCCCGCGAATGGCGGCAGTTGCCGGATCATGAATGTGTCTTCCAGCGTATCGAGGTAATGCTTTGTCGTTGGCGCGGTGACACCCAAACTGGCTGCAATTTTGGACGCATTCCACAGTTGTCCATGGGAGTGAGCCAGCATTTCCCAAAACCGCCGCATCGCTGTTGCGGGAATGCGCACGCCCAACGCGGGCAAGTCGCGCTGCAGGTGGGTGTCGATAAATGCCTCGCGCCATGCGAGCGAGCGCGTGTTGGTGTGCGCAAGGAAGGCACCCGGAAAGCCGCCGCGATTCCAGAGCGTCATTTGCTTTTCGCGCGTGCCTGCTGCAGCTTCATGCGCCGAGAAAGGTGCCAACTCGTGATAGACGATTCGGCCCGCGAGACTTTCCGACGACTGTCTCGACAGGTCAGGCGATGCCGACCCGAGAATCAGGAAGCGACCGTTCGCGCGCCTTGCATCCACAAGGCTGCGCAGCACGGGAAACAGTTCAGGTCGGCGTTGAATTTCATCGAGGATAACCAGCCGCTTTGCGAGCGGCTCCAGATAGAGCTCAGGATCGCTTAATCTGGCCGCGTCGGATAGCCGCTCCAGGTCGAGATATACCGCACCATCGAACTTGCGCGCGACTGTTTTGGCAAGCGTGGTTTTGCCCACCTGCCGCGGACCGACCAGCGCGACTACCGGAAAGTGCCGCAGCGACGCGTGCAGAATGGGTTCCAGATCACGTTTTTTCATCCTTGCATATTAAAAGACAATGCTTTAATTTGCAAGGATGGCGCTGCGCGCATCAGATGCGAAAAACCACGTGTGACCGTTGCGCTGGAGGTGATCCGGAGAGCCGGAATGTGGCCGTCTCGCTGGAGGCGATCCGGCCATGCCTCGCCGCAGTGCGGCTCGACACCGTTTGCAGCTCAGGCTGCAAACGTCCAAGCACATGCCCCCGGCATGTGCTTAGTCGAACCGGAGTGCCGACTCTCAACCGACTCTCGGTACCAAATAAAAACGGCCCACAACAGTGGGCCGTTTTTATTTGGTACCGAGAGCCGGAATCGAACCGGCACGCCCTTGCAGGCGCGGGATTTTGAGTCCCGTGCGTCTACCAGTTCCGCCATCCCGGCAATTATCTGGTTCGTTAAATTCAACGATTTGGTAGGAGGCGAATTATAGCGTAATCTGCGCGCGAACCTGAACAGGAAAATATGAAGCTATCTGATTTCGATTACCACCTCCCAGAAGAATTAATCGCGCAACATCCCGCCACCGAGAGAGCCGGAAGCCGTTTGCTGCACGTTGACGGCAATACCGGCGTGACCCTGGATCGGCAGTTCACCGATCTGGCCTCGCTGGTCGCACCAAATGACATTCTCGTTTTCAATGACACCAAGGTCATCAAAGCCCGCTTGCATGGGCGCAAGGAAAGTGGCGGTCGTGCAGAGTTGCTGGTTGAGCGCGTGCTGGCTGATGGCAAGAGTGCGCTTGCGCATGTGCGCGCATCAAAATCGCCCAAACCCGGCAGTCGGCTCGTGTTCGCTGAAAATATTGTAGCGACGATGATGGCACGCGTGGATGATCTGTTTGAATTGCATTTTGAGGGCGAGCTCGGCGTGCATGAAATCCTGTCTCGCCATGGTGAAGTTCCGCTGCCGCCTTACATCACGCATCAAGCCGATAGTGAGGACGAGCGGCGCTATCAAACTGTTTATGCCAGACACGCAGGCTCGGTCGCGGCTCCCACGGCGGGTTTGCATTTTGATGAGGCGATGCTCGCAGCGTTACGCGCGAAGGGCGCAGCACTTGCCTATGTCACGTTGCACGTGGGCGCGGGTACTTTCCAGCCGGTGCGGGAGGATGATATTTCCAAACACGTCATGCACAGCGAGTGGTATCACGTGTCGCCTGAGACGGTGGCCGCGATTGCGCACGCCAAAGCCACGGGCGGGCGCGTGATCGCGGTGGGAACCACCAGCATGCGCACGTTGGAGGCGGCATCGCGCAGCGGAACGTTGCAGGCCGAAACGGCGGAGACGCGCATCATGATCACGCCCGGCTACGCGTTTCGCACGGTGGATCGGCTCATCACCAATTTTCATTTGCCGAAGTCGACGCTGATGATGTTGGTGTCGGCGTTTGCGGGTATCGAAAATATCCAACGTGCGTACGCGCACGCGGTTGCTGGGCGCTATCGGTTTTTTAGCTACGGCGATGCGATGTTGCTGGAGCGACGCGAGTGAAATAGTGAAACACTAGCACTGGTGGTGGTTCCATGGCATTTTCATGCCATAAACCGCGCCAGTGCTTGATCTACGTATTTTACGCCGTTGCACCAAAGTGCACGCTCAACTCAAATGCACCCGGCTCTGCGCACTCACATGCTGCTTCAGAAATTCCATCTGATCGGCAAGAATCCGGCGATTGGCCAAGATCAAAAACTCGGCACGATTCGGCACGTACGGCGCATACACGAGCTCCATGTGCGCTTCCTCCGGCAGGCGGCTGCCTTTGCGCTCATTGCAGGAGCGGCAGGCGGCAACCACGTTCATCCACGTATCGAGACCGCGACGCGAATACGGAATGATGTGGTCGCGGGTTAATTTGGAGTGCGAGAAAATGCCACCGCAATAGCCGCAGACGTGACGATCCCGATGGAACAGCTCGCGGTTATTCAGTGGTGGGATTTGATTGAAACTCCGCATCGCCATTGCTTTGCCGCGAATGGCGATGATCGACGCGGCGCTGACGGAGGACACTTCGCCCGTATCGCGGCTTTTACCGCCGTTGACGGTGAACGCGGCCGAACCGGTTTCCCAGGCAACGCGTTCTTTGGCGTAATACCAGACGGCGTGCTGCCACGTTATCCAGCGATGCGGAATACCGTTCTGGTCAAGTGTGAGAATGAGTGGATAACGTTTGGCCTCGCTGGAAAATAGTGAAAAGGCCGGCTCCAGCGCCTCTTTGGCGGCTCTGTCTACCGGCGGCATTGGCAAGTGACACTTGTTTGTTTTACCACTTGATTTGCCGTGTGAACCTGTCTTGCTCCGATGCTGCACAGTGCGTGTCCTTTCTCCGCTTGGCGGAATGGGGGGTGACCGGCGATAATGCACGTGAACAACTTCTACAGCTTGAGGGCAAGTTAGGGAAACGCCCCCCAGCTAGAGGCTAAACCAATTTTTCACCTTTGAGAAGCCCCCATGAATCTTGATCGCGTTGACGCTGGCCGTGATGTACCTAACGATGTAAACGTCGTCATTGAAATCCCGATGAACGGCGACCCAATCAAGTACGAGTTGGACAAGGCGACGGGTGCTTTGTTCATCGACCGTTTCATGTCGACGTCGATGCATTACCCGTGCAACTACGGCTACATTCCGCACACCTTGTCCGGCGATGGCGACCCCGTGGATGTATTGGTCGTGACACCGTTTCCGCTGATTCCCGGCGTGGTGGTGCGTTGCCGCCCGGTTGGGATGCTTAAGATGATCGACGAAGCAGGTGCCGACGAAAAGCTGCTTGCCGTGCCGATCGACAAGCTCACGCCGATTTACCGCAACGTCCAGTCATCGCGCGATTTGCCGGAACTCACGCAAACCCAGATCACGCATTTTTTTGAGCACTACAAAGATCTGGAGGCCGGCAAATGGGTGCAGGTGCAGGGCTGGGTCGGTGCTGAAGAAGCCAAGAAAGCGATTCTTGAGGGCGTTGGTCGCTACAACGCCGCGAAGTAATCAGGATTGTAGTTCTGCGCAGCTTCACGCTGCGATGCATCCACACGAGTATGTAAGTCGTATCTCCGTTTACCGACGAAGGGAAACACTTGGTCAACACGGAGAGCAACATGTGGAGTCGAATAGCGACAGCATTGGCCTTCACGGGCACAATATTTTTGTTGGCGGGTGAAGCTTCTGCCGCGCCAGCCGCGAACTGCAGCGGCCCGCAACGGGCATCCAGCGGGCCCTCAACGGTCGGTATTGCCGAGTTGTATACCTCTGAAGGTTGCGACAGCTGCCCGCCAGCTGACAAATGGTTTTCACGTCTGAACGTCAAGAAGGACGGCGTTGTGCCGCTCGCGTTTCACGTCGACTATTGGGATTACATCGGTTGGAAAGATCGCTTCGCCCAAGCCGCTTTTTCGGAACGCCAGCGCGAGTCGGTGCGCCGGCAGGGTGGACGGACGTCCTACACGCCGCAAGTGATGTTGAACGGGCAGGACCAACGCGTCTGGAGCGATCAGTCGCGCTTTAGTTCGAGCTTGAAAGACATTGCGGCACGTGTCCCACGCGCGAATCTGGCGTTGGAATTTACTTTGGTCACCACGCAACTGGACACCACGTTGTCCGTGGCGTTACCGCAAGTTCCTGATCGCGCCGACGCGGCGGTCTTTCTGGCGATTACTGAAAGCAATCTCTCGAACCGTGTGACTGCGGGCGAAAATCGTGGCAGCACATTGAAGCACGATCACGTTGTGCGCATGCTGGTCGGGCCGCTCGGCGGTGACGCGAAGGATCGTGCCGACGGGAAGCTGGTCGTCAAGCGGGCCATGCAGTTGGGCGCAGACTGGAAACGCGGCGATTTACAGTTGGTGGCATTCGTACAGAATTTGCGCACTGGGGAGGTCTATCAGGCGCTGAGCGCACCAGTTTGTGTCGGCCTGTAACGGCAAATGTCAGTGTTCTACAGATGCAAAGAACAATGCATGCACATAATTAAATGACTGCAAAACACGGTTATGATGCGCCTCGATCAATTTGAATTTTCACCCGATAGAGCACATGACATTATCAAAATCGTTTACCGTTCAAATCGTCGAATGGAGTCAGCAGCATGACGTGTTGGCAAAGATTCGCACTGATGTTTTTGTTGAAGAGCAAAGCGTGCCCGTAGAAATAATCATGGATGGCTTGGACGCTGAAGGCGTTCATGTCGAGGCTTGCGACGCGTCCGGTATTGTGATCGGTACAGGACGGCTAATACTCGAAGCGCCCGTCCCGCGTATCGGTCGCATGGCGGTGGTGAAGTCGTGGCGCGGTACAGGCGTCGGTGGGGAAATTCTCAGGAAACTATGTGATGCAGCCAAACAACGCGGGTTCGGTGAAGTGATGCTTCATTCCCAAACGCACGCCTCACCGTTTTACTTCAAGCACGGATTTTTATCGCACGGTTCCGAATTTTTTGAGGCGGGCATTCCGCATCAGGAAATGCGCAAGCACATTTAGCCTGCCGTTTTTGCGTGCGTCACGCAGGCTGAAGTAGCGGCAACGCGTATGGCAGCGGTTTAATAGTGACTGCCAACCCATCGAGAGCGGCGTATTTCAGATTATTATCGTTAATGGCGGCAATCTGGGCAACCACCAACATATCAAAGCCGCCATCTGACGCCGGCGCAACATTGGCAACCTCACCAGCGGCCTGATCGCCAAAGCCATCACTGTAGAGCTTCTCACCCGGCACTGGAGATGTGGCCCCTGCGACATGTGCCAGTACCATGCGGCGCTTCAGAATGCCGCGGTACTGTGTGCGCGCAACAATTTCCTGTCCGGGGTAGCAACCTTTCTTGAAGCTCACGCCGCCGATGAGTTCAAAATTCGCCATCTGCGGCACAAATGCATCCTGCGTTTCGGGCAACACTGTGATAATGCCTTGCTGTATCGACAGCCAATCCCAGACTGACGCACTTGCCTTTATTGCGTGCGTCGGAGCATTGCTGAGCTGATTCCATACTGCAATCGCCTTTTCCGGACTGGCAACAACGATGAATCGCGTTGCCGACAGCTTGATGATGCGCCCCATCTCTGTGTGCACGGTGGACATCACCTCGACCGGAACAGCCCCGACGGTCGCGTGCAATAGCGATTCTGCAGCAGACCCGGCGACACCGAAACGCACCCAGTTGTCACTTTCATCTGAAAGCTTCACCTTGGCCCGCAGAACGAACATCTGCAAACGCTTCTGGATCGCGGGCTGCAACGAACGAGGCAGCAGCAAATAGATTCCTTGCTTGCCCGACCACGCGAGCAATGAAACGAGCAGGCGTCCTTTGGGTGAGCACCAGCCGTTCCATTGAGACGCGCTATCGCCTAGTGCCAAAACATCGTTGCAAAATTGCCCGTGCAGAAACGCGGCAGCTTCCTCGCCAGTGGCCAACATCAAGCCGAAATGGGAAAGGTCGCACATCACAGCGCCATTTTGCAATGCCGTGTGAGCTGAAGTAGGGTTATCCGTGTTCCCGAACGCGGTCACACGTCCGTCGGAAAACTGCGCTCCTTGTCGGGTAAGTTCAGAAATCCAGCGCTCGCTCATGGGACAATATTTGTGTTCATTATCCCTATTCTAGTTTGGTTCACATGCCCAATGTTCAAGCGTCCGAAAATGCCGGGAATGATCCGCGCTGGATTTCGTTGCGCGTGTCCAGAATCAACTTATTGATCAACGCGGCGGGGGTATTGGTGGCGCTCGGTATGTTGGCGTTGGTGCCACTGCCAATATGGTTGATTGTGGCGCTTGCAACCGCATTTTGCGCGGCATCGCTTTGGGATCTGCGACTAATTCTGCTCAAAAGTCACCAGTCTGTTAACGCGTTTTACCTGTTTGATATTGATGCAGATGCGGACTCTGCGCCAGCTGCGGGGTCGCCATCAGCGAAGAAATTAGGCATTCGGGTGCGCTATGCGATTGCGTCCGGATTGCAGGCAACGCGCGAAGCCGAAGGCATCATTCTGGAAGGCGCTTTTGTGTCGCCATGGTTTACCGCCGTTCGTTACGCCTTGCCGCAGGACCCGCGCTGGCGAAAATGGTGGCCGCATATTATTCCGGTCTGGCCCGATAGCTTGGCCGCGGATTCGTTTCGACAAGTACGCGTGGCCCTGAAGTGGAAGTGACGCCAACACGACAAAGCCCTCCGGTATAATTTATTCTTTCCGGCGTCAATCGTTTCTCCTCGAATGAATTCCCCGTCCGTGGCCACATCTGCTCCGCCCCCGATCCTCACATTGCGCGGCGCAAAAGCGCTCTCGTCCTTTCGGCTTGAAAAATTGCTGTCGTCGCTGCAGGCGGCGAGCCCGAATATACGATCCATCGAGTGTGCCTTCATCCATTTTGTCGAGACATCGCGCGTTCTGGAGTCGCATGAACGTGACGTGCTCGATAAGCTTCTCACTTATGGCGGGCCGCTTGCCGCAACCAGCGCAGCCAGCAAAGGTGAGCTGTTTCTGGTGATGCCGCGCATTGGGACGATTTCACCGTGGGCATCGAAAGCGACCGACATCGCGTGTAATTGTGGGCTGGCAGGCATCAAACGCATCGAGCGCGGCAGCGGTTTTTATGTGGCAAGTAGCAGTGCATTAAGTGAGATTGAACGCGATGCCGTCATGCGCGCCATTCATGATCCGATGACCGAAACAGTGCGGACCACGCTAGCCGCTGCCGACGAATTATTTGTCGCGCAAACGCCGCAGCCGTTATCAGTGGTACGTGTTGCCACCGAGGGGAAAGCCGCGTTGGCGCGGGCAAATGTTGAAATGGGATTGGCGCTCTCAGCGGAAGAAATCGATTATTTATTCGATTATTTTCATCGGATTTCACGTGACCCGACCGATGTCGAGTTGATGATGTTTGCGCAGGCCAATTCCGAACATTGCCGACACAAAATATTCAACGCCTCGTGGACCATCGATGGCGAAGCCAAAGACATGAGTCTTTTTGCGATGATCCGGCATACCGAAAAAATATCGCCGCAGGGCACCATCGTGGCGTATTCGGATAATTCGTCGATCATGCAGGGCGCAGAAATTGAGCGATTCTTTCCCGGTGCCGATGGCGCATTCGGATTTCATCACGACCACACACATATCCTGATGAAAGTGGAGACGCACAATCATCCCACCGCGATTGCGCCGTGGCCAGGTGCTGCCACTGGTTCGGGCGGCGAGATTCGGGATGAGGGCGCGACCGGAATTGGCTCAAAGCCGAAGGCAGGCCTCACCGGATTTTCTGTGTCGAACTTGAATATTGTCGGTCATGGTCGGCCGTGGGAAAGCGCATACGGCAAGCCCTCACGCGTCGCATCGGCGTTGCAGATCATGATCGAGGGGCCGCTTGGTGGCGCGGCATTCAACAACGAATTCGGACGTGTGAACCTCACCGGTTATTTTCGTACCTATGAGCAGTCAGACAGCAATGTCGTGCGTGGTTACCACAAGCCAATCATGATCGCGGGTGGCCTCGGCAACATCTCGGCTAGCCATACCCACAAGAAACCGTTGGTGCCGGGCACATTGCTGATTCAAATCGGCGGACCGGGCATGCGTATCGGGCTGGGCGGCGGTGCGGCTTCTTCGATGACTTCGGGCACCAACGCAGAGGCGCTGGATTTCGATTCCGTGCAGCGCGCGAACGCCGAGATGGAGCGCCGTTGTCAGGAAGTGATCGATGCCTGCTGGGCCATGAATGATGCCAATCCGATCCTGAGTATTCATGATGTCGGTGCCGGCGGGCTGTCGAACGCACTGCCTGAACTCGCTCATGGCGGAGGCGCGGGTGCGCGTTTTGATTTGCGAGCGATACATTCGGAAGAGCCGGGCATGTCGCCCCGAGAAATCTGGAGTAACGAATCCCAGGAGCGTTATGTGCTCGCGATTGCGCCAGCATCGGCGGCACTTTTCAAACACTTGTGTGATCGTGAAAGATGTCCGTGCGCAGTACTTGGTGTTGCAACAGAAAATCAGCAACTCATCGTTGCTGACCCCTTGTTTGGCAACAACGTGGTCGACATGGACATGGAAGTGTTGCTCGGCAAGCCCCCGCGCATGCATCGCGATGTCGCCTCAGTCGTCCCCCGCCTCGTCGCATTTGACACCAGCAATATCGACCTAAAAGATGCGGCATATCGGGTGCTGCGTCTGCCCACTGTCGCCGACAAATCTTTCCTGATCACCATTGGCGACCGCTCGGTGGGCGGCTTGACCGCGCGCGACCAGTTTGTCGGGCCCTGGCAAGTACCAGTCGCCGATTGCGCCGTGACGTTGATGGGCTACAACACGCTTCAGGGTGAGGCGATGGCCATGGGTGAGCGCACGCCCATCGCCGTGATCAACGCGCCAGCATCGGGCCGTATGGCCGTCGGTGAGGCGATTACCAATATTGCAGCGGCTGATATCGACGACATCAGCAGTATCAAGCTCTCCGCCAATTGGATGGCCGCAGCAGGTTATCCGGGCGAAGATGCAAGGCTATTTGAAACCGTTAAAGCGGTCGGCATGGAACTTTGCCCGGCGCTGGGCATTTCGATTCCAGTGGGCAAGGATTCGCTGTCAATGAAAACGGTTTGGAATGAGGGCACGGACATTAAAGAAGTCGTTGCCCCCGTTTCTCTCATCATCTCCGCATTTGCAAAAGTGAAAGATGCGAGCGCCACCTTGACGCCTGAACTGTTCAGGGACGCTTTGAGCACTGAAACCGAATTGATATTGATCGACTTGGGTGAAGGCAAAAATCGCCTCGGCGCGTCCTGCCTGGCGCAGGTGTATGCACAAGTTGGGAACGTCGCCCCGGACGTGAACAATGCCGCCAGGCTGCGTGGGTTTTTCTCTGCAGTGCGCGCACTCAGTCGCGAGAAAAAAATACTTGCCTACCATGACCGATCCGATGGCGGTTTGTTCGTCACCTTGACCGAGATGATGTTCGCAGCACATGTCGGCGTGACTATTTATATCGATACTCTCACCTACTCTGCGCGCGAAGCAGATGTCGATAATTACGATGTCACCGACACATCAAAGAAATTGGGTGAGAACGATGCAGTCCTTGCGGCCTTGTTCAATGAAGAGCTTGGCGCGGTGATCCAGATTTTTAAATCCGACCGCACAGCCGTGATGCAAACGTTGCGCGACGCAGGGCTCGGTGCGTGCTCGCACGTGATCGGGCATCTGAATGCGAGCGACGCGTTGCACGTCATTCGCGCAGCCAAACCGGTGCTGACGGAAAAACGCGTCGATTTGCAACGCGCCTGGAGCGAAACCAGTTATCTTATTCAATCGCTCAGGGACAATCCAGTCACGGCGAAACAGGAATACGACCGGATTCTGGACGTCAATGATCCGGGCCTGAACGCAACGCTCACATTTGATCCCGCCGATAACATCGCCGCACCATTTATCGCCTCGAATGTGAAACCAAAAATCGCGATTCTCCGTGAGCAAGGCGTAAACGGCCAACTGGAAATGGCGCACGCGTTCACCAAAGCGGGTTTCACCGCCATTGACGTACATATGAGCGATATTATCGCCGGTCGCATCTCGCTAACCGATTTCAAAGGCATTGCTGCGTGCGGCGGATTCTCCTACGGCGACGTGCTGGGAGCCGGTGAAGGCTGGGCAAAGTCGATCCTGTTCAACAATCGCGCGCGCGACGAGTTCGAGCAATTTTTCAAGCGCGACGATTCATTTGCGCTCGGTGTCTGCAACGGCTGCCAGATGATGTCCAATTTGCATGAGATTATTCCTGGTGCCGAAAACTGGCCGCATTTTGAGCGCAATAAAAGCGAACAATACGAAGCGCGCACGGTGCTGCTGGAAATTCGCGAGTCGCCCTCGATCCTGTTTGCGGGGATGGCTGGCTCACGCGTTCCAGTCGCGACTGCACACGGCGAAGGACAAGCCGTGTTCCGAGATCAGGCGCAGCAAGACGCCAGCCGCTGGCAATGCGCTGCGCAGTTTGTCGATAATCATGGACGCGCCACCGAGCAATTTCCGGCGAACCCGAATGGCTCCCCGCTCGGCATGACCGCGTTCACGACACCCGATGGCCGCTTCACGATCATGATGCCGCACCCGGAGCGCGTAGTGCTTGCCGCAAATTTGTCGTGGCATCCATCGGCGTGGAAAAACGAAAGCCCGTGGATGCGGGTGTTTCGCAATGCGCGGGCGTGGGTGAATTAGAGAGACACTAGCATTGGTGAGGATCTCGGGGCAGTTTATGGCCGTGAGGCGCGCGGAATGGCGACGTGTTAAGGATGTGATATTGAAAGACTCTGCGTTTTCAATCGAAACTGACCCTATTGCTTCCTCTATTGACTCCAAGAATTTGCGTTGCTGCATTATTTTTCTGTAGAAAAGTCACGCTGACCCATTTGATTTTCATGGACTCATTATTTTTCCTTGATAAATTTTGACCTGCGGAGTACCCTTCTTGTTGTCTGCTAGAGACCTTCGAATTGTTCGGAGAGTTACCAGCCTAGCGACATTACAAATAGGTGAAATATGAAAACTCTCAAATCGAGCGGCGTTCGTTCGCTCACGCTACAAATCCACAACATTCGTAATATCACCAGTCCCGAAGATAAGGGCGATAGCCGCCAGATATTTTCAGGACAAATTGCGCTCTCAGAAATCCTAAAGCTTCCAACGCACGAGAATGTGCGCGGATATCTCGTGGAAGCTGAAGGCAAACAAAGACGCGCATCTACCCAAGTTCATCGGGCCATTCGCGAAACGTTAAAGGAACAACCCAGCAGGTTTTCTGTTTTGAACAGCGGCGTTGTCATCGTTGCTTCAAGCAGCGAACTAGACACGGAGAAGCGCAGCATTAAGCTATCGTCCCCGAGCATTATCAACGGCTCTCAAACACAAGGAGTGGTGCGTGACTTTGTGGACAAAGGTAACAGCGTGGATGGCATTCACGTCAAGTTCGAGCTAATTGTTTGCGATGACGAGGACTTGATCGCAGACATTTCAATAGCACGAAATTTCCAGAACGATGTGCAACTGATCTCGATCGCGGGAAAGAAAGGTGAACTCGACGAACTTGAGGCAGCGGTTCAAAAAGCGCATCCTTCCTTGAAACTTCAGAAGTCTGAGACACAAAGGTCGGCAGACGACAATGACTATGTCAACACGGAAAAGCTGCTACAAGTTGTCGCCGCGTTGTTGCCTCCATCGCTCTGGTGGAAATCAGGTGAGTACAACAAGACTTACACCTACAGCGCGAAAGCGACCTGTCTGAAAGACTTTCGAGCAATTTATGACGGCACCAAAGAAGACGAGAATGAAGAGCTTATGAATGTGTACGGCTTTTACTTAGATGTTGCGCCACAAGCATACGATCTCTATCGTAAATGGAAAGAGCATCAAGGATTCCAAGGTAGCGGTCTCCGTTCGATCGAGCGTGATGGGCGAGAAATCCTTGAGGTCCCGGATGGGATTGTGTTTCCGATTTTGGCATCGCTCGCGCAATTTGCAGTTAAGACGAAAAATAGATGGTTAATCAGCCAGCCCAGCGCACTTGACGATGCGGAGTTGATCCAAACCGCCAAGCGTGCGTATATGGAGATCGCAAAAAGCAAGCCGGAAATCATGGGTAAGAATAAAGCGTGCTACACGGCGTTAGACCAGATCACAGCTATTTACAGAAAGCTCTTGAAAGAGACTCTTCGGTAGAAGAGACTTCCTTGTTCGACCAATAGCGAACAATCATCACAGACCACGGTTTCGCTGGCAGGAAACGTGGTCTGTCCGAGGGGTTTCGGCGAATCCTTTGAGTACCCTCACAGTCATCGTATTAGCCTTGGGGTGGTTCGGCAGGCTTACCCAAATGCAAGGGCCACATACGCGCAAGTGCGTGCAATGGTCACGGCATGCCTCTTGCTCTGTTCACCTGCATGACACTACGCAGGTCGCCATTTGGCGGGAGTCTCAGGGCAAAAACACCTGAAGAACCTCACCAATAATAGAGTTTACCAACATTTCGCTGCCTACATCCCCGTCTGAAACACATGCCCCGCGTGTTCCCTGAGTGCATGAAACTGCACGCTCGGGTAACGCTCAGCCGACACTTCCAGCTCCGACACGTGTGCTGCCAAAAAGGCCGGCGCTTCGACGACATCGTGCGCGATTCGGTGTGCGTTGGCATCGATGAAGCGTTTCAATGTCGTCGCGTTGTCGCATGTTATCCAGCGGGCGAGCCGGTAGCGTGATGGCTCCAGCCGCGCATCGACGCCGTATTCGGATTTCAAACGATGCAGCACGACTTCAAACTGTAGCGTGCCGACCGCACCGAGCAGCAAGCTGCCGCCGGCAATCGGCTTGAAGACCTGAATCGCGCCTTCTTCGCCAAGCTGCTGCAGGCCAGTGCGCAATTGCTTGCTGCGCATCGGGTCGGCGATTTCGACGGTTTGAAAAATCTCTGGTGCAAAATAGGGCAGGCCGGTGAACTGCAATGTTTCGCCTTCGCTCAAGGTATCGCCTAATCGCAGCGTGCCGTGATTGGGAATGCCGATGATGTCGCCGGCAAAAGCTTCTTCAAGCAATTCGCGTCGTTGCGATAAAAACGACACGACCGTGCCAGGCCGAATATCTTTGCCGGTGCGGCTCACGCGCAGTTTCATGCCGCGTTCAAACCGTCCCGAGCAGACGCGCAAAAAAGCGATGCGATCACGATGTGCCGGATCCATATTGGCTTGAATTTTAAAGACCACGCCAGTGAATTTTGGCTCCTCCGGATTCACCACACGTTGCAATGCCGCGCGCGGCGCAGGTGCAGGGGCGAGATCAACGAGCGCATCAAGAATTTCGCGCACACCAAAATTATTTACCGCTGAGCCGAAGAATAGCGGCGACTGTTTGGCGGCGAGGAAGGCGCTGCGATCAAACGCGGGGCTCGCATCGCGCAGTAACGAAATTTCATTGCGCGTTTGTTGATACTCGGCACCATAACGTTCCGTCGCGACCGGATTGTCGAGCCCTTCGAGGATTTCGTCATCAGTGGTGTGCTTGCGATCTTCGCCCGACAGAAAAATACGCATGCGATCAAGCCGCAAGTCATACACCCCACGGAACTCACGTCCCATGCCGACCGGCCATGTAAACGGCACCATGTCCATTTTCAATACGCGCTCAATGTCTTCCATCAGCGTGAGCGAGGGCAGGCCCTCACGGTCCATCTTGTTGATGAATGTGAGAATCGGCGTGTTACGTGCACGGCAAACTTCGATCAGGCGCAGCGTTTGCGCTTCAATGCCCTTGCCGCTATCGATCACCATCAACGCCGCATCGACTGCAGTGAGTACGCGATACGTGTCTTCAGAGAAATCCTGATGGCCGGGCGTGTCAAGCAAATTGATCACGCAGTCGCGATATTCCATTTGCATCACAGAGCTGGCGACAGAGATGCCGCGCTCTTTTTCGATTTCCATCCAGTCGGAGGTGGCATGGCGACGCGCTTTGCGTGCCTTGATACTGCCTGCGATATGAATTGCACCTGCAAACAAGAGCAGCTTCTCGGTGAGCGTGGTCTTACCTGCGTCAGGGTGAGAGATGATTGCGAAGGTGCGACGGCGTTTGATTTCGGTGGCGTGTGCGGTGCTCATGCGGTCTGGAAGCGTTGATGCCCGTGTATTGGGCATGATTTGGTCAAATGAGGAAGGCGCGCATTATCTCATTTGAAGTCTGATTCGGGTTTAGTTTATGCCGCAGCGCATCAGTGACGCGTAAAAAGTCCTTGAAAATCATAGGTAACTCACGTACAATTGAATTGTGCGGTGCAAAAAAGACAAACGCTTTCATGTTGCATCGCAAATGTTCATCGTCTCTGACCTCCTCGGAAGAAGGCTTCAAATCTTCCTGTAGCGTTCCTGCTGTCAACCACGGTTGTTTCTCAACCTCCGGTTTTTCCTCAAGGATTGCGATTCGGTTAGTGCCGGTGTTTTGGCCTGCCGACTTCTGCGTCCAATCGTTTATTCGATCGCGTAGTGCGTTCAGCTGTTTCCGATGACGGACGGCGTGCCTCTTTTCGTAATCGCAATTGATGTAAATGCGCGTCCACCGGAATGGCTGCGCGGGAAAAATAAAAAATGAAATTTGAATCTTTGGGCCTTGCGGCCCCAATCAACGCGGCAATCGCTGCCGCTGGTTATACCGACCCAACCGCTGTGCAGGCGCAGGCGATTCCTGAGGCCTTGGCTGGACGCGACCTGATGGTGTCCTCGCAAACCGGTAGCGGTAAAACGGCCGCCTTCATGCTGCCCGCGTTGCAGTTGCTTACCGAAGCACATCCTGTCGTTGGTCGTGGCCCCCGCGTGCTGGTGCTGACACCAACGCGTGAGTTGTCGATGCAAGTCACCAAGGCGGCTGAAACCTATGGCCGCAATATGAAGAAAGTCAAAACGATTTCCATCGTCGGCGGCATGCCGTACCCGGTACAGAACCGTTTGCTCAAAAGCGGTGTCGATATTCTGGTGGCAACACCGGGTCGTCTGCTTGACCAAATGCAATCGGGTCGCGTTGATTTGTCGCGTCTGCAATTGCTGGTGCTCGACGAAGCTGATCGCATGCTCGACATGGGCTTCAAGGATGATCTGGAAGCGATCGTGTCGAAATGCCCGGCGACCCGTCAGACCTTGTTGTTCTCGGCAACACTCGAACAAAACATCGTCCGTCTGGCGACGTCGATGCTAAAAAACCCGGTGCGTATCGCCGTTGACAGCCAGCAATCGCGTCACGAGAATATCGAACAGCGTTTGCATTTCGCCGACGACATGGGCCACAAAAATCGCCTGCTTGATCATCTGTTGCGCGATGTTGATATGAATCAGGCCATCGTGTTTACTGCCACCAAGCGTGCAGCAGATGATCTGGCCAGCAGCCTGAACGAGCAAGGCTTTTCGGTCGCAGCACTCCATGGCGACATGAAGCAGGGTGCCCGCACCCGTACGCTGCAATCGCTGCGCAAGGGTGGTTTACGCGTGTTGGTTGCAACTGACGTTGCCGCACGCGGTATCGACGTGCAAGGCATTTCGCATGTCATCAATTACGATCTGCCGCGCGCTGCGGAAGATTATGTGCACCGCATTGGCCGCACTGGTCGTGCCGGCAAGAATGGCATTGCCATCAGTCTGGCCAACGTGCGCGAACATTTTCAGGTGAAACTGATTGAGCGTTTTACCTCGCAGCCGATTCCGGTCAGCGTCATTGAAGGGCTGGAGCCGAAGGCACGCGTGTTTTCCAAGCCATCGCACCCGGGCTCGCGCCCCGGTGGACGTCCGGCTGGCCGTTCCAACGACGCCAAGCGCCCGGGCAGTTTCAGTGGTTTTGGCAAAAGTGGATCAGGTAAGTCATTCGCCAAGCCAGCGGGCAAAACACCATGGCAAGGCAAGTAATTTAAACGACATAAAAAAAGGCCCGCTTGATGCGGGCTTTTTTTTCGTACGTTTGAAACGATATTGACGCCGCGTTTTTCACCAGTCTCTTAAATTGTCATTTCGACCGCAGGGAGAAATCTGCTGTAAATCGGTTAAGGCGTAAAGCAGATTTCTCCCTGCGGTCGAAATGACAGTGATTTTGTGTCGAGCATGATGCGGAACCAGCATTGGCGCGGCGTTCCATCAATAAATTGCCTGAAAGCCGCGCCAGTGCTTGACCTAGGAAAATTAAGGGTTAGGCCTCGCGATCTGATGCGTGCACGACCCACGCTGCAATAGATTCGATCATCTCGCCGCTCTCCCCGAGCGCCGGCAATACCCGAAACGCAATCCCGGTGCGTTGGCGAGTCGTTTCTATCAGCGCAGGCAAATCCTTGCGCATATGTCCACCGATGGCGAGAAAAATTGGCGCGACAGTAATTTCACTTACGCCCTGCTTCTGCAATATCGCCACCGCCTCATCAAACGATGGCTGCGTACGTTCGAGAAACGCCAATTCGACGATCCTGCCGGGCTCGCGAACCTGAATTGCAGTCTTGAGTTTGACAAACGGTGCCGCCCAGCCGGGGTCGGAGGAGCCGTGCGCGAACAACAACAGCGCGGAATTTGAGTTGGATGTCGTCATGTGCTTATGATCCTCGATTCCTCAGTTGACCGCTAATCGCAATCAATATGCGTTTGATCAAATTGAAAATTGTCGCATTCTGGGTGCTCACCTTTTGGGTGCGAGCGCTACGGGCATGATTGCACGCTTTTGCGGCTCCCTGGCAGTTCTACGCTGCGCCCAACGCATGCGCCCCTTTGCGCTGCCGGCCGGCAGGTACGCGCCATCGCTTTCTTGCGCCAGGATGGCCACCGCCCAGCGGCGGTACCGGCACCACCGCCTTTCGCAGCTTCGCATTCGTGCCAGCACCCCATGAAAACGGATCAGGTGCAGTCGCGGTCTGGGCACCAGCGCGGCCAGAGCCTGCCCCCGCGAAGGCGGAGCGCTGCATGAATTCCATCGGCGCCATGACGTGGTGGCTGGTACCCTCGCTGGAGGCTCGCCGAATGGCGTTCTGCGTGATGATATGCCGGGTAACTTCATGGTGGAAAATTATCCGTAGTCTGTCCCCGGTTCTTCCTGTTCTTCGTGCTCCAAGAGGCTCGTGGATGCTGGGGTTCTTGTATTTATTTTTCGATGGCCGCCTGATGATCGGCATCCGCTACATCATGCAGCATGCGGCAACACTTCGCGCTCAATCTTTGGCCAAGAGGCGAGCTGCGCGGTCTTCAGGTCATAACTTGTTTGCAGGTTCAGCCAGAATTGCGGCGTGGAATTGAAATACCTCGCCAACCGCAATGCGGTGTCCGGCGTGATGCTTCGCTTTTCGCGAACAATATCGTTGATGCGCGGCGCGGCAACGCGCAACGCAACCGCCAGCGCGTGTGCGGATAAGCCCAGCGGCATCATGAATTCCTCGCGGAGGATTTCGCCGGGGTGAATGGCTCGCATTTTGTTCATCTTTCTCGCCTCAATGGGTGTCAACAATCTCAACCTCTTCGGGGCCGTTCTTGCCCCAACAAAAACAAATTCGCCACTGGTCGTTAATGCGAATGCTATGTTGGCCTTTCCGATCACCTTTAAGCGCTTCAAGCCGATTCGCCGGTGGTGCCAACAAGTCCCGCAGTTCCGCTGCATCGTCCAGCATTTGCAGCTTGCGTGTCACGACGATGTCGATATTGGCGAATCGCCGGACGCGTTTGCCGTCGTACAGCGCCTGCGTGTCACTGCATTTGAATGAACGAATCACACGGATAGCATATAACGTGTGGCGTTAAATGGCAAGCGTGGATTGCCAAATCAGGTTACAAAGTCAAGCACTGGCGCGGCGTTCCAACCGCTTTAATGCTGGAAGCCGCGCCAGTTATCGAGTTTGTCTTTTGGGTTGGCCTTGGTGATAGTTTCGAAAAACACTGACCGTTCGCAGTAACAGCAGTAAATCTAGCGGGTTGAAGTCCCGTCCGAGGAGTTGTCCGTACGCCTCGGTAGCACGAGGAAGCGGCGTCGTGGCGACA